>JAADHA010000007.1 GCA_013152105.1 Oligoflexia bacterium
CCTGGGCCTGCCCGGTGTCGCCGCCACCGTCATCGTTGTCGTCGTCGCTGTCGTCGCTGTCGGCCTGGGCCTTGTCCGCGGCGGCCTGGGCCTTGGCGCGGTCGTCTGCGATGAGCGGCTTGAGGCGCTCCAGGCGGCTGCGGTTGCGAGACACACCCTCGGCCACCGCCTGCATGCGGTCCGCCGCCGAGAGGCTGGCGTCACCCTGCGATGGGTCCATCAGGGTCGTGATCTGGTCCTGGGTGGTCCACGCGAGATCGACCAGGGTGCGCAGATCGCTGAATCGCTCCAGCGCCTCGGAGAGCGAGGAGAGCGCTTGGGTCTCGGGCAGGATCGCCTGCCCGACGCTGCCCGAGACCAGCGCTTGCCGCGCCTGAGCCATGTGCTCGACGCCGGTGTGGACGAAGGGGGCAGCCTCGGTGGCCAGGGCGAGCAGACGTTGCTGCTTCTCGTCCTCGGGTGCTTCGGCCTGGCTGGCGGCATCGAGGCGGGCGGCGATCTCGCCAGCGCGGTCGGCGATGGTGCCTTGCTCCTCGTCCAAAGAGTCAGCCGAGAACCAGCTTGGCAGCGCGGGTACTGGCTGGTTATCGTCGGCTGTCGCGTCGTTGACGCTCAGGGCCCCCGCCTGCATGAGCACCGCGGTCTTCTGGCGCAGGGTCGCCTCGTCGCGGGTCACGGCCTGCAAGACCTGGATCGGGTCGGAGAGCTGCTCGGCGGCCCGCTTCAGCTCGGCGAGGGACCGAGTGGCCTGGGTGTGGGCGCCCCGAGCGTCCAAATCGCGGAGGTCGGCGCGTCCGCTGGTCAGGCTGGTGCGGGCGCTGTTCACCCAGGTCTCCAGCGCGTTGAGCTGGTACTGGCGGGCTTTCTCCTTGTCGCTGAGATCGTCATCGGCCTTTTGGCCAAGCCCGTCCAGCTCGTCCCCGGCCAGGTCGAGCACGGTGCCCACCTGGGCCGAGAGGGCGCGGTCCTGGGTGGCCAGCTTGTCGAAGCTGTCCTGGAATGCCTGGGGGTCGGTCTGGGCCCCGCCCGCGTCGAGCTGGCCCAGGAGCTGCCGCACGCCGTCGCGCAGGGCGCGGGCGTCCTCGATGACCGCCTTCAAGCGGCCCTCCAGTCGATTCTGGTCCTGGTTCATCTGGTCCGCCACAGCGGTGGCCCGGTGCAGCACGATCTCCAGGTTTGCGCGGGCGTCGTCGTCCTTGGGGTCCAGGCGCACCGCGTCTCGGAACCAGGCGGCAGACTGGCGCAGGTCGCTGAGCTTGTCGTCGGGGCCCTCGGCCTTTTCCGCCTTGGCGACCCAGGCCAGGCCCAGGTCGTAGGCAGCGCGAAGTCGGAGCGCATCGTCGGTTCCAGCACTGTCACGGGCGCTCAGGAGCTTCTCAGTCGCGGCATCGGCGTCGCCTGAGCTGAGCGCCGAGACCCCCTCGTTGAAGGTGCGCCGGGCGTCGACCTGGGGGTGCCCGCAGCCCGTCAAGAGCGTCGCCAGGACCAGCAGGATCGCCCTCATGATGCCCTCCAGGTGCCAAGCCAGGTCGCTGTCACCAGGCTCAGCAGGCTGGCCAGCAGCAGCCAGGGATAGAGTTCGAAAGGCACGACCCGGCTGGTGTCAGTGGTGGTGTCACGCGTGAGCGGCACGATGTTGCGCTGGACCACGGACTCCAGGTCCAGGGTCGCCACCCCCGCCGGGATGTAGGCGCCCTTGGTCGAGAGGGCGATGTCGCGCAGCAGGTCGCCGTCCAGGCGGCTGGTGACGACCTGGCCGCTGCTGTCCTTGAGTTCGGTCTTCGATCCGGTCTCGGGGTCGGTCAAGGTGATGGGGCTGCCTTCCTCGCTGCCGAAGCCTACCGCCACGACCGTGATGCCTTGCTCGGCCAGCGACTTGGCGGCGTCCTTGGGGAAGGAGTCGTGGTCCTCGCCATCGGTCACCAGCAGCACCAGCTTGGCCGCGCGACCGGGTCCGAAGGCGCTCAAGGCCTTGCGCAGACCGTCCCCGATGCGCGTCCCCCCACGAGACACGCTGCCGGGGTCGGCCTGCGACAAGACAAGGTGGAAGAAGTCGAGATCACCGGTCAGCGGGCAGAGGACCGCTGCCTTTCCGGCGAAGGCGACCAGGCCGAAGCGGTTGCCCGCGAGCTGATCAGCCATCTCGCCGATCTCGGCTTTGGCTCGGGCCAGGCGGCTGGGGGCTGCGTCCTCGGCCAGCATGCTGCGGGACACGTCGAGGACCACCATGATGTCGGCGGCGCGGCGCGAGGTGTGGACTACCTCGGTCTTGCCGGGGATCTGGGGACGGGTGAGGGCGGCGACCCCGAAGAGCAGGCACAGGCCCGCCAGCACGATGGCGGCGACGCGAGCGCCCTGGGCTGGACGGCGCACCAGCAGGGTCTGCATTGGTGCCGACAGGAAGCGTCCCAGCCGGTCGCCGTGGGTGGCCTCGGCCCAGATCAGCCCGCCGATGATCAGCAGGACCAGCCACACCAGGTGGATCGCGGCGGGATGTGCCAGGTGCAGGCCGCTCATGGTGATCTCCGCAAGACGGTGGCGCCCAGGCCCCAGGCCACGCTCAGCAGCAGCAAGGCTGGCCCCACCAGGTACCCGAAGTAGTGGTGGTACTGGCGGTAGCGCTCTTCGGAGATCGTGGTGCGCTCGAGCTGATCGATGGCGCCCAGGACTTTGCGCAGGCCATCGTAGTCGGTCGCCCGGAAGTAGCGCCCGCCCGTCCGCTGGGCGATGGCGGTGAGCGTCTTTTCGTCGATCTCCACGTTGACCGCGCGCATCATGCTGCGCCCGCTCACTGGGTCGGTGATCCGAATGGGCGCGACGCCGTTGGTGCCCGCGCCGATGGTGTAGACCTTTACGCCCTGGGTCGCGGCCAGGGCGGCGGCCCCGGTGGGCGACTCGTCACCGGCGTTGTTGACACCGTCGGTGAGCAGGATGGCGACCTTGCTCTTGGCCTTGGACTGCCGCAGCCGCTCGGTGGCCAGGGCCAGGGCGTCGCCGATCGCGGTGCCGTCCTCTTCCCGGTCAGTCACGAGCTGGAGGCTGTCGGCGATCGCCAGCACATGGGTGTGGTCCAGGCTGAGCGGGCAGGCGGTGTCGGCGTAGCGAGCGAAGCGCACGATCCCGATGCTGTCATCGGGTCGGCCGGGCAGCCCGCCGCCGCCGGCCACAAAGTCGGTGAACACCCGCTTCACGGCGTCGAGGCGGGTCTCCTCGTGCTTGCCCTGGGAGAGGTCGAGCGCGGCCATCGAGCCAGAGGTGTCGACCACCATCATGATGGCGATGCCCTCGCGTGTGATCTTCGAGGTGCGGTCGCCTCGCTGGGGACCCGCCAGGCCCACCACCAAGAGCGAGGTGGAGAGCGCCAGGAGCGCGGGAGGTAGCCACAACAGGCGCAGTCGCAGGCTGGGTTGTACGCGCGGAACCAGGTCCACCGACGAGAAGCGCACCGCACCCGGCGTGTGGCGGGCCCACAGCCAGACCAGGGGCACCAGCAGGAGCAGCCACAAGAAGGCGGGCTGACGGAATTCAAAGCCAGAGAGCAGGTGGTTCACGAGGCCACCTCGTCAACGGGGCGCGTGTCGGCGACGAAGTGCCGGGCGGTCTCCAGGGCCTGGCGGCAGGCGTCCGGGCCGGGGGTGTGTCGGGCAAACTTCACCTTGTCGCTCTCGGCCAGGAACGCCTCCAGGGCGCTCTGCTGCGGGGGGGCGAGGACGCCGGATCGGCGTGCATCTCGCAAGAATTCCTCGGTCGTGGACTCTGGCGCCCGCAGGCCGTAGCGGTCCTCGACGTAGTGGCGGACGATGTCGCTCAGCTCGACGTAGTAGGGCTCTACGGCGGCGCCCTCGGGAACACCCTGCTCGGCCAGGTCGTTCAGGCGGCGGACCGCCATGTCCCAGGCGGAGATCGGCGTGGGCGCGTGCTTGCGGCGGCGTGCCAGCCAGAAGGCGCCGCCGGCCAGCGCGATCAGCGTGGCCCCGCCGACCCCCCAGGCCCACGGGGGCACTTGGGGTGGGACGAAGGTGGACATCGCGCCGCGAGCGGCTCGCAGGCTGTCATCGCCTGGGTCCACGACCGATCCGATCCGCAGGGGGATCTCATCGGTGAGCAGCTCATGTTCGTCGCCGCTGGCGTCGGTGAAGGCCCCCGTCGCGGTCTCCCCGCCCGAGCCGACGCTGGGCGATGTGATCACGCTGGTGCTGACCGTGGACGCCGACCAGGGGGTCAGCCTGGACATGCCCCCCTTCGGCGAGGCGCTGGGCCGCTTCTCGATCGTGGACTTTGAGCCCTCGGAGCACCCCGCTGACGACGGCGGCACTCACGCCGAGCAGCGCTACACCCTGCAGGCCCCGATGAGCGGCCGGCAGCGCCTGCC
>JAADHA010000133.1:0-4362 GCA_013152105.1 Oligoflexia bacterium
TGGACGTAGAAGCGCCGACCAGCCAAGGCGTTGACCCCGTAGGGCTGCACCGAGATCTCCATGGTCGAGGTGTCAAGCCAGGTGTCGGGGTAGCCAATCTTGTCGTCGACCGCCCCGGCCTTTTCGTCGGCGACCGTGCGCGTCTGGTCGTCCATCCAGTCCACGGTCGGCAGCTCGGCCGAGAAGGCGTGCTGGATGTCGTGGACCATGGACAGCGCGATCTCCTTGCTGTCGCCAGGAAAGGTGGTCTGGACATAGAAGCGGCCCAGCGCATCGCCCAGGTAGTGATTGGCCGCATCCACGCAGCGCTTCCAGCGCTCTTTGCGTTGGGGCTGCCCATAGATCTGCTGGCCGTAGAAATCGAAGCGGGCCTGGCCAAAGGCATCGGGCAGAAAATCCGACGCGCTGGAGATCACCCTGAAGCGCAGATAGGCCCGCAAGGTCGCGGGATCGGTGGCACCCACGAGCTGTCCCGCCTTGGCAAACCATTCCGTGTTGTGCAGCACCAGGGGCCGATCCAGGCTGAGCCCCAGGCCCTTGGCCAGGGTCGCGAAGTCAAGCTGCGGCGCCAGCGCTTGCAGCGCCGCGGCGTCCGTCGGGTTGTAGATCTTCTCGGGATCGCGCAGGTCTGCCTTGGGCAGGCTGAAGGTCGCGAGGTCCTTCTCAAAGGCGTAGATCGCGTCGGCGTCCGCGGTGGCCTGCGTGGCCTCGACCCCCGAAAGGCTCAACATCTGCGCCACAAAGGCCCGGTAGGCCGTCTGCAAGGCGACCGAGGCGTCGTCGTCCTTGAGGTAGTAGTCCCGGTCCGGCAAGCCCAGGCCGCCCTGGCTTGCGTAGGCGCTGTTGGTGTTCGGGTCCTTGAGGTCGGCCCCGCGCTCGATATCGAAGATCGCCCCCACGCCAGCGGCCTGGAGTTGAGCCAGCACCGCCGGAAACTGGTCGGCCCTGGTCAGTCCAGCGACCGCGTCCAACAGCGGCTGGACCGGTGTGATGCCAGCGGCCTCGACCGCGTCGAGATCCATGCAGCTACCGTAGAGATCCCCCATGCGCCGCCAGTCCCCGGCGGCCTGGGGTACCGGCACCACACCGGCCGGACCACCCGCATCAGGATCGGCGGCCGCTTGCTCCAGCAGCTCGCGCATGATCACCCTGTTGCGCTCGCCGATCACGCTGAAGCTGCGAATCCAGCCCGCCTGGTCGGCCGGGCGCTGGGTGTGGTCCATCCAGCCCCCGCAGGCGTAACGGTAGAAGTCCGTGCAGGGGTCCGCCGTCAGGTCCATCGACGTGAGAACATCCGCGGCGGCCTGGGTACGAAGCTGCTCATCGGTCGGGGCAGCAGGCGCTGCTGCCGTGGTCGGCGCTGCCGTCGCCGCGGCTTCAGGAGCGACCGGTTTGGCCCCGCAGGCCAGCAAGGCCAGCGTCGGGAACAGGGGCAACAGCAGGGGCAGGAGCGGGGGCAGGCATGGATGGGCACGCAGCATGGTCAGGGTCTTCCTGTGTGGATGCGCCGCGTAGCCACAAGCGCGTCCCCTCGCCAGCGCTCGCCTGCACCGGCTGTAGATGGCTGCTGGCGGGCGACTGTGCCGCACGGTGCTTGTTGGCGCCGTCGCTGTGCATACACTTTGGCCTGAACTGGCCCCCTCACCCCCACACGTGCTGCACTGCCACACGCGCCGCACTGCCACAGCCCCTCAACAGGCCCATCCCATGAAATTCGAAAAATTCACCGTCAAGGCCCGCGAAGCGATCGCTGACAGCCAGAACCTGGCCGGTCGGGTCGGCAACCCCGAGATCCGACCCCAGCACCTGCTCATGGTCCTGCTCACCCAGGACAAGGGCGTCGTGCAGTCGCTGCTCAAGCACGTGGGCATCCAGATCGACCAGTTCCAGCGGGAAGCGACGCGTCTGCTCGAAGATCTGCCCAAGGTCAGCGGTGGCGCCCAGGCCCGCATCTCCCGCCAGTTCACCAAGCTGCTGGAGAAAGCGGACAGCATCGGACGCGAGCTGGGAGACTCGCACGTCGCCAGCGAGGTCCTCTTCCTGGCCATCGGCGAGACCAAGGACAAGCCCCGCCAGCTCTTCACCGACTTCGGCCTGACGCCCGACCGGCTGCGCGAAGCCCTCAAGATCCTGCGCGGCGGCCAGAGCGTCCAGGGCGAGGACGCCGAAGGCCAGTACGAGAGCCTCGAGAAGTACACCCGCAATATGACCGACATGGCGCGCGAGGGAAAGCTGGACCCGGTCGTCGGCCGAGACGAAGAGATCCGGCGCACGCTCCAGGTCCTCTCCCGGCGATCCAAGAACAACCCCGTGCTCATCGGTGAACCCGGCGTCGGCAAGACCGCCATCGTCGAGGGCATCGCCCAACGCGTCGCCATGGGGGACATCCCCGAGAGCCTCAAGGACAAAGAAGTCCTGGCCCTGGACCTGGCGGCCCTGGTCGCCGGCGCCAAGTACCGCGGCGAGTTCGAAGAGCGCATGAAGGCGCTGCTCACAGAAGTCGAAGCCAGCGACGGGCGCTTCATCCTGTTCATCGACGAGCTGCACATGATGGTCGGCGCCGGCAAGTCCGAGGGCAGCATGGACGCCGGAAATATGCTCAAGCCGGCGCTGGCTCGCGGCGAGCTGCGCTGCATCGGGGCGACCACGCTGGACGAGTACCGCAAGCACATCGAGAAGGACAAGGCCCTCGAGCGCCGCTTCCAGCCTGTCTTCATCGACGAACCCACGGTCGAAGAGACGGTCTCCATCCTGCGCGGCATCAAAGAGAAGTACGAGGTTCACCACGGCATCAAGATCACCGACGACGCCATCCTGGCCGCGGCGACCCTGTCCAACCGCTACATCAGCGAACGGCAGCTCCCCGACAAAGCCATCGACCTCATCGACGAGGCCGGCAGCCGCCTCAAGATGGAGATCGAGAGCCTGCCCATGCCCATCGACATCCTCGAGCGCAAGGTGCGCGGGCTGAAGGTCGAGCTCTCGGCCCTCTCCCGCGAGAAAGACCAGGCCGCGATGGATCGAGCGGCGCGGATGCGCGAGGACATCTCGACCCTGGAAGAAGAGGCTGGCGAACTCAAGGCCCGCTGGAACGCCGAGAAGGACGCCATCGAGGGGATCCGCGCCGCCAAAGAGAAGCTCGAGGAGCTCACCCACCAATTGGAGATCGCCGAACGCCACGGCGACTTCGAGGACGCCAGCAAGATCAAGTACGGCGATATGCCGACCATCCACACCGAGCTGACCCAGCGCCAGACTGCCCTGCTGGCACTCCAGGAAGGAGACGGCGGCGTCTTGCGCGAAGACGTCACCGAGGACGACATCGCCGCGGTCGTCAGCAACTGGACCGGCATCCCGGTCAACAAGCTGACCCAGGGTGAACAGGAACGGTTGATCCACATGGAGGACAACCTGCACAAGCGGGTGATCGGTCAGCACTACGCTGTCACCGCGGTCTCGGACGCGGTGCGCCGGGCTCGGGCGGGTCTGCAGGACCCCAACAAGCCCATCGGCAGCTTCATCTTCCTGGGACCAACCGGTGTCGGAAAGACGGAATTGGCCAAGGCCCTCGCCGAGTTCCTCTTCGACGATGAGCACAATGTCGTGCGGATCGACATGTCCGAGTACATGGAGAAACACACCGTCGCCCGCCTGATCGGAGCGCCCCCCGGCTACGTCGGCTACGACGAGGGCGGGCAGCTCACCGAAGCGGTCCGCCGACGGCCCTACAGTGTCGTGCTCTTCGACGAGATCGAGAAGGCCCACCCCGATGTCTACAATATCCTGCTCCAGGTGCTCGACGACGGCCGCCTGACCGACAGCAAGGGACGCACGGTCGACTTCAAGAACACCGTGCTGATCATGACCAGCAACATCGGCAGCCGGAAGATCCTCGCGGCCGGTTCCGACCGCGAGAAGGCGGTCACCGACGTCATGACCGAGCTACGCCGCACCCTCAAGCCGGAATTCCTCAATCGCATCGACGACATCATCGTCTTCGACGCGCTGACCCGGCACGATATGGACTTCATCTTCGACATCCAGATGCGCCACGTACGCAAGCTGCTGGACGACCGGCAGCTCAACATCGAGGTCACCGAGGCCGCGCGCACCGCGCTCTGCGACATCGGCTTCGACCCCGACTACGGGGCGCGCCCGCTCAAGCGCGTCATCCAGACCCACCTGCTCAACCCGATGTCCAAGGCCATCGTCGGCGGCGGCTATGGGCCTGGTGACACGATCAAGGTCGACATCGAGGGCCAGGGCGAGGACAGCCAGATCACGTTTGAGCACGTTTCCGCCCCCGACGACGCACAGGACACCAACGCGGCACGCTGAATTCACAATTCAACGTCCCAACTT
>JAADHA010000133.1:4392-6501 GCA_013152105.1 Oligoflexia bacterium
ACCGCGTTCCCGGCGTTCTCGCCCAGCACCGGGGGCAGCAACCGCATGGACCCACGGGGCGTGGTCAACACAGCGCGGGTCCCAGCAACCACACGGAGAACCCACAATGCCCACCGAAGAACTGTTCGGCGCGTATCACTTCCTCCTGGAAATCCAGGGGATCATCAACGACAACAAGATCATCGTCGGCGGCTTCAAGACCGTCTCCGGCATGGACTCTGAGACTGAAGTCATCGAGTTCAAGCAGGGCAACGACCTCGTCGTCCGCAAGAAGCCAGGGCGCACCACCTACGCCAACATCGTCCTCGAGCGCGGCTACACCGCAACCGACGACCTGTGGCAGTGGCGCAAGAACATCGAAGACGGCAAGATCGATCGTCGCGCCGGCTCCGTCATCATCCTCGACCAGGACGGCCAGACCGAAGTCGCCCGCTACAACTTCTACGAAGGATGGCCCTGCAAGTGGAACGTGCCGGACATGGACGCCGACAGCTCCTCGATGGCCATCGAGAAGATCGAGATCGCGGTGGAGAAGGTCGAGCGCTCCTAAGCGCCTGATCTGATTCCTCCTTCGAGGGTCGCCTTCGGGCGGCCCTCGCTTCTTTCTTCGAGGGTCGCCTTTGGGCGGCCTTCGCTTCTTCCTTCGAGGGTCGCCTTTGGGCGGCCCTCGCTGCGTTGTGCCCCCGGATCCTACCGTGTTGCTTCTCCTGCTCTCTCTCGCCGCCCACGCCGGTATCTTCGTCTCGGCAGACCAGGCGGCCCAGCTCGCCCAGGCCGGGGCCGTGGTGGTCGACGCTCGCGGAACAGGCGACTGGAACAAGGGGCACGTTCCCGGATCGGCGCCGCTCTCCTGGCTCTCGCTCCGCGACGGCCTGCTGCGGGTGGGTCGGCTCACCGATGACACCGGCAAGCTCCAGGCCGCCATTCGCGCCGCGGGGGTTCGCGGCGGCGCGCCGGTCGTGGTCTACGACGCCGGTCGAGACGGCTGGGGCGAGGCTGGGCGGATCTGGTGGATGCTGGACTACCTGGGTCACAGCGGGGTCCACATGGAGGCTGGCCCGCCTGGCAGAGCGCCGGCCTGGACCAGAGCACCGACCGCCAGCTCCCGCCGCCTGGCGACTTCGTCCCTCGCCCCGATGAACAGCGACGCGCTCGCCTCTCCGAAGTGGAAGGTGCCGTGGCGCGCTGCTCGGCCGGACCCTGCGACACCGTGTTCTGGGACACCCGCGAGCAACGCGAGTACGACGGGGCCACGCCCTACGGCGAGCACCGCGGCGGCCACATCCCCGGCGCCGCCCACGTCTGGTTCGCGGACCTGACCGACCCACGCGGCATGCTCCTGCCCCAAGACCAGCTCCGCGCCATCCTGGAAGCGGCGGGCATCACCCCAGACCACTCGATCATCGCCTACTGCACCGGTGGTGTGCGCAGCGGCTTCGCGGTCGCGGTCCTCCGATCCTTGGGCTACCCGCGGGCCACCAACTACGACGGCGGCATGTGGGAGTGGAGCAGCGACAAGCGCCACCCCTTGGAGTGAGCACGGTGAGGGAGGGGGGGCTCGCCAAGGTCGGGGTCGCGCGAGTTCGGAGCCAAGCGGTGCCAGCGGGGCCACACCTGCGGCCTTCCGAGCGAGCTAGGCCCAGTTGTTCACTGTGCCCTTGGCGATGCCGAGCTGCCTGCTGGCTGCGGTGACGCCGATGTCAGCGGCGAGTTCGATGGCTGCTTGGCGGTGCTGGTTCGGGGTTTCAGCTCAACTGCGGATGGACAGAGTCGGGCAAGTGCACCTAGGGCCGCTGCTCGGAAGTCCTTGACCACCCTGATGTCGGCCGCTGATCTGCGCCGACGGACATCCCAGCAGGGGCACCATCGGCACCCCCTCGGCGCTCGCATCGCGCCCGCGGTCTGTCGCGACTGGACGGACGCATCACCGCACGACCACCGCCCGGCCTGGGTACAGGTAGACGTGGGCGTCGCCGACCCGTTCCACCGCCATAAAGCCACCGTGCACCAGTCGCAGGTGGCAGCTTGCACAGAGGCAGCGCAGGTTGTCTTCGTCGTCGGTGCCGCCCAGGGAGCGCGGCTGATCGTGGTGCACGTGGTTGCGCAAGG
>JAADHA010000603.1 GCA_013152105.1 Oligoflexia bacterium
TCGAAGCAGACCCAGCCCAGCCCTTGGTCCAGCTCAACCTGGGTCAGCGCTTGCGTCTCCAGGGCGACCGGCTTGGCGCGGACCGGCTGTTGACCGCCGCCGCGAAGGGTGGGGCAGAGGATGCGTGGTACCTGTTGGCTGAGCTTGCGGTTGAAGACCACCGCATCTTCGACGCGCGGCACTACCTGGACCAGTACGCGGCCTCAGCGACGGGTGGCATCAGTCGCGAGGCCGCCGCGGCCTTGAGCGAGCAGGTCGATCAGCAGATCCTCCTGCTCAAGGCCGTGGTGGGCGGTGTGAGCGGCGGGATCCTGCTGCTTGTCCTCGGCTTGGTGGTCCGCAGGCGGATCAGCAAGCCCCTGTCGGCGCTGATCGCGCTGGCCCCAGAAGCCAACCACGACCTCGCACGCCTGCTCTCGGCGATCCGGCACGAGGTCCTCAAGCACAACACCACGCTGCTCGACGAGGTCGCGCTGGCCCTCGAACACGGCGATCACCACGCCGTGGCCTGGGCCGCGACCCGTCTCTATGGTGCCAGCCGAGACGAGCCGGGCGTCGTCGACCGTTTCGACGACTACCTCAAGGCGATCTCGCGGCTGGGACGCAAGCACGGCGTGCGCCTGGATCTTCGGCACCGTGACCCCGTGCTGGCGCCGATGTGGCGGGCCATGCGCCGCCTGCGTCGCTTGGCACCCGTGCTGCGGCGACCCGCCAAGGCTGGTCCCGACGTTCCAGACCGGCTTCGGGCCCTGTCGGCGCGACTCAATGATCAGGGCTACCGGGCCTTGGGGCACTTGATCCAGCAGATGGGGCGCTTGCACCTGGACCGCGGCCTGCTGGCCTCGGTCGACGCACGGGTGCGTGCCGAGCCGGCCTTTGAGGGCGCCGATCTGCCGACCTTGGTGTTGGACCTGCCACCGCGGCCGGTTCCGGTGCGCGTCTTCCGGGGCGACCTCGAGGACATCCTGGCGAACCTGCTACGCAACGCCTACACCGCCGTCATCGACGGCATGGGGCCGGGCCTGCGGCGGGTCGGCGTGGCTCTCCGGGAAGAGGACGACCCCATCACCGGGATCGAGCACGTCGTCATCGAGGTCCTCGACAACGCGCCGGGCCACCTCAGCGACGAGATGATCCGCGGTCGCGGCATCGGCCGAGGTCTGGGCCTGACCGTCGACCTCATCAACCGGCACGATGGCAGCATCCACGTCGGCCCGCCCCCCAGGTCAGCCGGCCTGTCCTACACCAAGGCCTGCCACGGGCCGAAGAAGGAGACGAAGCGTGACGGACTCCCCCAACAGTCCTGCCAGCGAGATGATCGTGGGCGCTCGGCCCCGGGTGCTGGTGGTCGAGGACGGGCACGAGTACATCACCAACCTGGAGCGTTTCCTGGGGGCACAGTTCACCTTTGTGCGGGCGGGGGACGGGCCGGCGGCCCTGGACCTGCTCGGTGCGGCGTCCTTCGACGCGGTCTTCCTCGACATGCGCTTCGACCGGGCCGAGCGCCAACTCGGTGACCTCGCCGCGCTGGACCAGCGCTTCGGAGGCGACCAGGAGCGCGCGCGGCGCTTTGTCGAAGACAACCAGGGCACCTACATCCTGGCGGCCCTGCGCGACGCCGGCCACGCGCTGCCCGTCGTGTTCAGCTTCGACTTTGACGCCGAGCCCAGACGCCTGGCCAACCTGCAGCGGCGCTACGGCCCACTCAGCTACCTGCGGGACACCGCTGGCCCCGCTGAGATTGCGGCTGCCTTGCGTCGGGCTTGTGCGGGATAGTGCTGCGGCGTCGCCAGGTTTTGCAGAAGGCGGTGCCGGAGGGATGCGGGAGCGCATCAACTCGGTCGATGTCGCCGACCTGTGGTTCGGTCCCGTGGGGCTTTCCTCGCCCCACCCCAACTTTCAACGCGACGCCCCCACTCGTTGACACGCGCAAGCCTCTGCGATGTGATATCGCCCCCCTGGCCCAGACCCAGTCGCCGAGCCTCACCCCATGTCGCAGTCCTTCGTCCTCGTCGTTGACCCCAACCCGTCCACCGCGCGTCGCGTGGAGAACGCGTTGAAGGGTGCGGGCTACGCCTTCCTCGCGGCGCGGGACGCGGCGCAGGCTGCCGCCCTGTCCGAGGGCGTGGATCTGGCCGTGGTGCTGTCCTGTGCGTCGCTGCCTCGGGGGAATGGCTACGATCTGGCGCGGCAGCTCCGCGAACGTCACCCGGCCGCGGCGGTCTTCCTGCTGGCCGGTGGTTTCGATGTCTACAACCAGCAACGCGCCGAAGAAGCGGGCGTGACGGGCCGGATCCGCAAGCCCTTCACCGCGGACGGGCTGCGGGCCAACCTCGAACAGGTTCTGGGTCCCTTGAGCACCGGCGCGCCGGCATCTGCCGCGGATGATGGCGACCCTGTCTCGGATCTGGACCGCGGCGGGCTGGAGCCCCTGGTGGACACCCAGCCCGTGGCGGTTGGCCCGCCTGCACTGTCCTCGCTGTCCTCGACGCGCCAGCCGCTGGTCGCGGACGAACGCATCGCGACCTTCCTCCCCCGGACCTACCAGCAATTGGAACCGGTCGTGGTGGACCCAGACGTCGTGGGTCCCGCGCTGGAGCGCGCCATCCTCGATGTGTTGCCGGTGGTGGTGCAGCGGGTGCTGCGCCACAGCCTGGTCTCGTCGCCGGAATTTCGCGACATCATCGAGGTCGCGGTGGATGAAGCGGTGCGCGCTCAGCTCCCCGACATCGCCGAGCGTGTCGCGCGTGAACGCCTGCGGGAACGTGAGCAGCGGGACGATCCCGCCGAGTAGGGCTTTGGCTCGACAGCATCTGGGCCTTGTTCTCTGCTCCCTCATCGCCACCCGCTCCCCCTCTTGACCGGACGGACCCATGAGCGCCGAGCTGCCTCGCACCTATGACCCCCACGCTGCCGCTGATCGCATCTATGCGCAGTGGGAATCGGGCGGCGCCTTTCGCCCCGATCCGGCGGCCAAGGGCCAGCCCTACAGCATCGTGATGCCGCCTCCCAACGTCACCGGCAGCCTGCACATGGGGCACGCGCTCAACCACACGCTGCAAGACGTGCTGATTCGCTACAAGCGCATGGACGGCTACGACGCCTTGTGGGTGCCGGGCATGGACCACGCCGGCATCGCCACCCAGTGGGTGGTCGAGCGCCAGCTTCGTGCGCAGGGGATCGAGAGACGCGATCTGGGTCGCGACGAATTCGTCGCGCGGGTGTGGGACTGGAAGCAAGAGAGCGGGGGCCAGATCCAGCACCAGCTCCGCAGGCTGGGGGTGTCCTGCGACTGGCAGCGCGACCGCTTCACGATGGACGAGGGCCTGTCCAGGGCGGTGCGCGATGTCTTCGTGAGAATGTACAAAGAAGGCCTGATCTACCGAGCCGAGCGGCTGATCAACTGGGACCCGGTCGGCATGACGGCGCTCTCGGATCTTGAAGTCGAGGCCGAAGAAGACTTTCAGACCGAGATCTGGAGCTTTGCCTATCCCCTGGCCGACCCGGTCCCCGGGCCGGACGGCAGCCTGGTGGAAGAGATCGTCGTGGCCACCACCCGGCCCGAGACCATGCTGGGGGACACGGCCATCGCGGTCCACCCTGACGACCCGCGCTATCAGCACCTGATCGGCAAGATGGTGCGCCACCCGATCACCGGACGTGAATTCGCCATCGTCGCCGACGCGATCCTGGTCGATCCAGAATTCGGCTCGGGCGCGGTCAAGGTCACGCCGGCCCACGACTTCAACGACTTCGAAGTGGGCAAGCGCCACAAGCTGCCGATGATCAACATCCTCAACCTCGACGGGACCCTCAACGAGATGGCCGGCCCCTTTGAGGGCATGACCGTCGATGAAGCGCGGGTGGCGGTGAAGGCGCGCCTGGCCGAGCTGGGCCTGGATCGCGGCGCGCAACCGCACACCATGGCCTTGCCCCGCAGCCAGCGAAGCGGCGCGGTGGTCGAGCCGATGATCTCGACGCAGTGGTTCGTCCACATGAAGCCCCTGGCCCGTCCGGCCCTGGCCGCGGTCGAGAACGGCTTCACGCGCTTCGTGCCCAAGCAGTGGGAGAACACCTACTTTGCCTGGATGCGCGACATCAAGGACTGGTGCATCAGCCGGCAGTTGTGGTGGGGACACCAGATCCCGGCCTGGTACGACGAAGATGGCACGGTCTACGTGGCCCACTCCGAAGAAGCGGTGCGGACCGAACACGGCCTGGGCCCGGACGTGGTGCTCACCCAGGACCCCGACGTGCTGGACACCTGGTTCAGCAGCGCCTTGTGGCCCTTCTCGACCCTGGGTTGGCCCGACCAGACGGCCGATCTGGCGCGCTACTACCCGACCAGCGTGTTGGTCACGGGCTTCGACATCATCTTCTTCTGGGTCGCTCGGATGATCTTCTCGGGTATCCACCAGATGGGTGCCGTGCCCTTCAAGGACGTGTATATCCACGCCCTGGTGCGCGATAAAGACGGCCAGAAGATGAGCAAGACCAAGGGCAATGTGGTCGATCCCGTGGCGGTCATCGACCAGATCGGCGCCGATGCCTTCCGCTTCACCCTGGTCTCGATGGCGGCCCAGGGTCGCGACGTGCTGTGGAACCCAGCCCGGGCCGAGGGCTACGTCAAGTTCCAGAACAAGATCTGGCAGGCCTTCCGCTTCACGATGATGCACCTCCAAGACTACGATCCGGCGGCGCCACGGACCCTGTCGGCCTATGACCAGTGGATCCTGGCCCGGCTGGGCCAGGCGGTGCGACGGGTACGCGTGGCCCTCGACGGCTACCGCTTCAACGAAGTGGCCAGCGAGATCTACCAATTCACCTGGTCCGAGCTGTGCGACTGGTATCTGGAGCTGTCCAAGGGCACGCTCTACAGCAAGGACGAAGGCCAGGCCGCCCAGGCTGCCCGCCAGGGCGCTCGCCACACCTTGCTGACCTGCTTCGACGCGCTGGTTCGCCTGTTCCACCCCGTGATGCCCTTCCTCTCCGAAGAGATCTGGCGCGCCCTCCCGACGTTGGATGGCGCCGATCGAGGCACGGTGATGACGGCGGCCTTCCCACAGGCAGGGGACTTTCCCGAGGACGCCGTGGCCCTCGACCAGGTCGCGCTTATCCAGGAGACGATCGTCGCCCTGCGGCGGATCCGCGCCGATATGGAGATCGCCCCCAAGCTCGAGATCACCCTGAGGGCCGCCGATCCCGCGATCTTGCAGCGTCACCACCAGGCCCTGCGCGACCTCGCCCGGGTCGGCGCGATCCAAGCGGGTGGCCGGGAGGGGCCCTGCGCGACGGCGGTTGTGCGGGGGATCGACATCTACATCCCGCTCCAGGGCCTGGTCGATGTCGACGCCGAGCGAGCCCGCCTGAACAAGGAACTCAAGAAGTCGATGAAGGACATCGGCAGCCTGGAGAAGCGCCTGGGGAATCCTGGCTTCACCAGCCGCGCTCCCGCTGACGTGGTCGCCGGCTTTGCCTCCAAGCTGGACGCGGCTCGCGCGCGCCAGGTCCGCCTGGCCCAGGCGCTGGCCAGCCTGGGCTGAAACACTCGTCTGGAGATCCCAAGCTCGTCTTCCCCAAGCCCGTCTTCCCCAAGCCCGTCTTCC
>JAADHA010000650.1 GCA_013152105.1 Oligoflexia bacterium
GACTGACGCGGGCGCGACTGACGGCGGTACGACCGACGCTGGCGCGACCGACGGCGGCATGACCGACGGTGGCATGACCGACGGCGGCATGACCGACGGCGGCATGACCGACGGCGGCGAGACATCCTCGGACTGGACCGGAATCTACGACGGCGAAATCGACATCACTGCCACGGATAGCTGGAGCACCTACGACCTGGGTAGCTGCGACACCACGCTCATCGTGGACCCAAGCCAGCTACTGACGGGGGCAGCACTTTGCGACCCGAGCGGCATGGGCGACCCGACCAAGGTTCCCATCACCGGCACGGTGTCGGACGACGGTCAGATTGACGGCACCGCCGTTCTGGACCTGGGCTGGGGCAGCACCGCAACACTGGATGTAAGCGGCGACATCGACATCGACGGGCTGATGAACCTGGAAATCTACGGTGAGGTCGATGTCGGCTGGGACACCGCCTTCGTCTATGGGTGGGGCGAACTACTCCGCGAGTAGCGCCCGAAGGCGCCCTGTGCGCCCGGCCATTCAGCCCCTGGCCACGGCCGCCTGCCCCACCAGCTTTGCCGGCAGGTGGATGCGATAGCCCGCCTCGATTCGGGTGACGGTGCCGACCGGCAAACAGCCCTCCAGACCATTGGCGTACTGCACCCGCAGGCCCAACATGCCGTCGTCCAGAGGCTCTACCCCCCGAAAGACAGCGCCTTGATCGATAGACTGGGCGAGGTCCTCCAGGCACCGGCGCAGCACCTGGTCATTGCGCTGGTCGAGGTAGGCTTGGGCGACATCGGGTCCCAACAGATCTGCCGCCTCGGGACCGTTGAGGAAGAGATCCCGAAAGTCGTGAAAATGCCGCCCAGTTGCCGCCTCGAAGATCAGGTGCCCCAGTTCGTCGTGGCTGAGGGCGATGCGCCGGCGCGGCCGCTGACCGGGGCGGGTGGCGACCTGACCCGCCACCCCTCGCGCCCGCTCTCGGATCGCGTTGCGTGCCAGCAGCCACAGCAATAACAGGCCCACCACCGCCAGCATCAACCGCTGCGAACGCTGTCTTTGTTCGCGCTCGCGGGCCTTGGCGCGCACGACCGCGAGCTCTGCATTCGGCTCTGCCATGGGCACCGCAGACACAGCAGGCGCGATCGCGGCAGTGCTCCCGCCGTCTGAAGGCACGGACTCTTCGACGACGGTGTCGTCTGACAGATCTCCTGGCGCCGGACCGTCTTGGCCATAGGCTGGCGAGGCGTGGAGCCCCACGAGGATGAGGAGCGGGAGAAGCATGCCCGTGCATCCTACGTCATGGAGGACGACAACGGTTCACTCAACGCACAGGTTCTCGCCCCACCGGTCCTCGTTGTTGGTCTCGTCGCACTCGTCGACGACGCCAGTGGTCGACGAGTTGCCCCCGTCGATGGTGGCAAAGAGGTCGTCGAAGACCACGCCGGGGTAGGCGCTCAGGTCGATCACGATCTGCACGCTCGGCAGCAGCACACCCGCGTCGATCAGGTCGACCAGCGAGTCACGGTACAGCTCTTCCTTTCCCCCGTCGCTGGTCAAGCCAAAGACCACCAGGTCGACGTTGTCCTCGACACCCAGGTAGCCCTGGTTGCCGACCTGCACCCAGACGACCAGCAGGTCGTCATCGCAGTCACGGGTGCAGACATCGGAGATCTTCACCACCAGGTCGGGGTACTCCCCGTTCTGACCGGCCGTGAGATCGCCCGAGCGGAAATTGTTATAGGTGTCCCAGTTGCGGTCGGGGTAGGTCGGTATCGTCCCGTCATCGTTGACGTTCGTGATGCTATAGGCGTGCTGGTTCCAGATCCGGCGGCCGGACTTCCAGCTACCATCCCGGTCACCAAACACGGTGATGCCCGTGTATGTCGTGGTGTTGGGAACGACGATCTCGGCCTGGCCATCCCCATCGACATCGGCGATGACCGGGTACTCGGTCCACGTGCCGTTGCTGTGCTCGGTGCTCTCCAGCTTGACCGCGCCATCTGGACCGTTGAACACCCACAGCCTGGTCTCGTCGGCATAGACGACCTCAGCCACGCCATCACCCTCGAAGTCGAAGACCGAGGATCCCGTGTTGCCCGAGCTGGCATCCGTCGTGCTGCGCTCCCACAGGCGGGTGCCATCCGTGTCGAAGACCGTGTAGTTCGAGCGGGCCGCGACCCCGATCTCGGGCAGGCCGTCCCCATCGAAGTCGGCGACCGTTGGGGGGCCACCATAGCCAGCGTTGGGGCTGGTCACGGTGGCCGTCCAGATCACCGAGCCATCGGTGTCGAGCAGGCGCACGGTGCCCGAGTTCATGGTCACGATCTCGCCGAGCCCATCCCCGTCGAAGTCACCCACAGCGACGTAGCCATCTGGACCGCCGTTGTGCCAGATGGCCGTTCCATCGGGCCGATACACCGCGTTGCCGGTGATGAGTTCCAGCGTCCCGTCCGCGTCGATGTCGGCAGCGAAAGAGGTCGTGCCGACGTTGCCGGTGACCCCACCCATGCCGTAGGAGCCAAGCCCCCGCAAGCTGCCATCAGCGTTGAGGATGGCGTTGCCAACCATGATCTCGGGGCTGCCGTCCCCGTCCATATCGGCGATGGCCGGGGCGTCCGAGGTCCCGTACATATGACCCGCCAGGCTGGGCGAGGTCCACTTCAGGCGCCCGTCGTTTTCGAAGGCCTTCACCTGGTTGGAGGTGCAGGCGATGATCTCGACGAGCCCGTCACCGTCGATGTCCCCGGCCGCTATCGCCCCCGTTATCTGGAGGCTCTGGCCGGTCACGTTGAAGATCTCGCCCGAGCCGTCCCCTGACACCGCGCGCAGGGTGCCCTGGCTGCCATAGGTCACGACGACGATGTCCGGCACATCCTGGTCGTCGATGAGCCCATCGCCGTTGTCGTCCGTCAAGCTGACCACGATCGGCGTCATCATGATGTTGTTGCTGGTGGGATCCACGGTCCACGAGGACTTGGTCCACTCCACCACCGGCGTAAAGGTCCCGACCGTGTACTCGACAAAGCACTCGTCGTTGAGGGCGAGCACGTCAGCAGGCAGGGTCTGGTCGTCGCAGGTAGAGTCGTCGGTGCTTCCCCCGTCCGTTGTCTCCACGACTGGGCCCGTGCCCGTGTCCACAGTGCCAGTGGCAGGATCCACATTGCCCTTGAAGTTGTAGTCACTACAGCCCATCATCAAGACAAGCAGACCGCTGATGTGTCGCATTCCTTGCTCCCTCGTGCCGGCAGAGTGCCCGTAGGAAGGGCGCGCGTCAATCGACCGACAAGGATCATTTCAGGCCTGCTCACTCCAGCCCGCAAGGGCCACCCCACCCACAGCCTGTAGGAAATCCCACACCAACCCGCTTGCCGGCCTCCCAGTCCCAGCGGGAGATACCGACCCGAATGGTGCTGCAAAGCCAAGCTTCGCTCAACTCATGACGACCTTCCCAAGTAGTCGCGCGGCAGGCACGCATTATGCATTGACGTCTCTCTTGCCGCCAAACCGCGGCCACCAAGGAAGCGCCTCCCCCCATCGCTCAGCCCTGGCCGCCGTGATGACCCTGCTCGCCACGCCCATCACCGGCGCAAGCCGCCGTGCAGTTCAATGTGCGTCCAGGGTCGGCCTGTTCTTGGGCCTGTTCTTGGGTCTGCTCGCCACGACCAGCGCCTGCTCGGTGCCACAGCAAGGTTTTGATGGGTTCGCCGACGACACCGGCGCGGTCCCCACCCGAAACTCGGCGACGATCACGGGCACGGTGCTCGACCCCACCGGCAGCCCCATCGCCGACGCCCACGTCGTGTCCGCTCCGCACGGCTTCGAGGCCACCACCGACGCCGACGGCCGCTTCGAGTTGACCCGACTTCCCATTGGCGAGACCGACCTGGTGGCGGCCGCCGACGGCTTCGAAGCCGCGACCCTCACCGGCCTGAGCCTGGCAGACGGTGACACCGCCACCGTGGCGCTGAACCTGGGTGCGACGCCCATCCAGGACGGCCTCGTCACAGTCTCCGTCGTCGACCCCACTGGCGACCCGCTCTCCGGGGCCGTGCTCACCGCATCCAGCGGTGAGACCGCGACAGCAGGGGACGACGGCACGGTCACGCTCAGCGGCACCGCCGGCACCACCGTCGACCTGGTCGTCTCGGACCCAGACGACGCGCTCTGGCCAACCACCCTGACCGACATCGCCGTACCCCAGACGGGCAATCTCCAGCTCTCCGCCGTGCTGGCCGGTCGCCCGGCCGCCGATGCCTTTCCCATCGGATCCAAGTACTGCTCGGGCTGCCACAGCGACATCAGCACGGCCTGGTCACAGACCGCCCATGGACAAGCCCTGTCGACCGAACTGAC
>JAADHA010000460.1 GCA_013152105.1 Oligoflexia bacterium
GAGTCCTTGGCGACCCAACGTCGGAGCTCGACTGCGCAAATTACTAGGGCCTTTCGCTCGGCGCCACGCCCTCGTCGGCCCTGCTCCTTGCTGTTAGGCGGCACCCCCCTCGAGGCTGCCGGAGTCACGTTCCCCGCGGTTCGGGAATGCCTTTCCAAGCACCCCGCCGCATGGTCGCCTTACAACGGTCAGTATCGGCCATCATGGGCCGTAGCGTTCCCGGTGAACCCTACACGCGGGAACGGGGAACGGTCAGCAGGCCATTGCTCCTGGTGATCCGTCCTTCGTCCTCAAGCTGGGCGAGCAAGCTTCCGAGGCTTTCGTTACGAATGGCGATGCGCTGCCGCAGGTTTGCGCGGGTGATGGGGCCGTCCGAGATGGCATGGACGATGCGCTTGCGCAGCTCGACGACCTCGGTGGGCATGTCATCATTGGCGATGTCCTGCACGACGAGGTGCTCGGGCTTGGTGTGCAGGGTGACGGCCATGGGGGCGGGTGCGGGGTGACTTCGGTGCTCGGCGTGGAGTTCCAAGCGGCCCTTGCGATGCAGCAGGAACAGGTTGCTGTCGGCCCACGCGTGCAGGTCCCCCGATCCCCGCAGGGCCTGGCCGGGCTGGCCTGACGAGGCAGACTTGCGCACATGGTGAACCACCACGATGGCGACGCCATGCTCTCGCTGGAGCCCCCGTAAGAAGGCCAGCAGCATGCTGGTATCGGCCGAGCTGTTCTCGTCACCGCTATGCAAGCGGACCAAGGGATCGAGGTTCAGTAGGCGTGGCTTGACCTTGGCCAGGGTGGCAACCAGCCGACGCTGGTGGCTCGACTGGTCAAGCTGCAGCACGGGCTCAGTGATCAACCCGACGGCCAGCCGGGACAGATCGATCTTCCGCGCCTGCGCGATGCCGGCGACACGACGGCGGATGTCGGCGGCGCTGTCCTCGGCGGCGTAGACCAGGACGTGGCCGGGCTTGTCGATCTTGAAACGGCCGAGACAGGGCCTTCCGCTCGCGACGGCGACGGCGAGTTCCAGCGCCATCCAGGTCTTGAAGCTCTTGGGTGTTCCACCAATGAAACCGACGGCTTGGGCTCCCCATAGCTCTCGGATCAGCCAGGATGGCTTAGTGCGGTCGACCGTGATGCGGCCAACCCGGATGACAGGAAAGGGCTCGACAGAGGGGTTGGTTGTGGTGCTCATGATGGACTCCGTAGACGAAGAAGACCGACCCCGAAGGGCCGGTCTGGAGGAGGAGGTGCGCTTGTCGGCGCTCAGGCCAGCGGGGTGTGGCGCAGGGCGCGTCGAACCAGGCCGCGGTCGAGGCGGGTGGTGTCCTCGGCGACGGCCAGGCGCAGCGCGGCGGTGGCCAGGATGTCGACGCTACGCAGCAATCCACCGGTCTCCTGGTGGAGCATGGCCAGTCCGTCGGCAGTAAAGAGCTCGGTCTTGGCGCCTGCGTCTCTCAGCCGCTTGCGCACGTAGGTGGCGGTCAGATCCGGCGACCCGGGGGACAACTCGACGTGGGTGTGGATGCGGGTGAGCAGGGAGCGATGGATTCCCTTGCGCAGCTTGTCATGCAGCTCGGGCAGCCCCACGAAGACCAGCGACAGCAGCGGGTCACTGTCCCACTCGAAGTTCGCGAGCAGGTGGAGGTGCGCCATCGTGTCGTCCGGCATCAATTGCGCCTCGTCGATCACCAGGACGGCATGGACCCGGTGCTCGGTGGCCCCTTGGATGCACTCCCGCTGGATGGCCTCGAACATCGCCGCCGCCATGGCCTTGGGCTGGATCTGCAAGGCGAAACAGATCTGGCGGTAGAAGTCGCGCCGGCCCAGTGTGACATGGGCGAGGTAGAAGGTGCGGAAGCGGGTGGGGGAGAGGCGGTGGCGCAGGGCCCGCAGCACGGTGGTCTTGCCCACCCCCGGCTCGCCGGTGACCAGCGCGTGTTGGCGGTGTGTGACGGTGTCGACGAGCCGCTCCACGGCCGCGCTCCGGTCGGCATCCAGCCACATCATGTCGGGCGAGACCGCCTTGGAGAAGGGCCAAGACTTCAGGCCCAGGGCCTCTTGGACGTGATCAGACATCCCCCACCTCCCTGGCGGCCTGCAGCAGGCTGGTGATGGGGTCGAAGGGGATGTCGCTGCGCTCAGCCTCCTTGGCCTTGGCTGCGCGGCCTCGGCTGCGATTGGCGACGGCATCACAGAGGCCGAAGCGCACCGGCTTTTCCTGGTAGGTGGCGCGCAGCAGCTTGTCGGTCAAGCCGTCGCAGACGAGGTCGATGGTCTTGCCGCAGAGGTGGCGACCGGTGACCTCGTAGAGCACGCTTTCGACCGAGAAGGTGGCGTCCTTCTTGACCCGGCGGCGGAGATGGACTTCGAGGGCCTTGGCCAGCTCTGTGGGGGTCAGCGCTCGCCCTCGCCCGCCCCGTCGGTAGCGCTGCCGCGGGCTCTCGCCCATCAGGGAGGCGTGGGGCCGGGCGTGGTAGTCGGCGTCCAGCCAGGCCCACAGGGCCACGTCGACATCGTGCAGGGTGGAGAGGGGCGCGAGGTGGTCGGTGCAGCGCTGCCGCATCGTTCGCCATACCCGCTCCATCTTGCCCCTGGACTCGGGGCTATAGGGCCGAGCGTGGACCAGCCGGATCTCCAGCCGCTGGCAGACCAGGGCGAGCACATCACCCCGGTAGCAGGCGCCATTGTCCAGGTAGAGGACCGCGGGGGGCGGATGTTGCAGCAGCGCGCCGCAGAGCACCTCGAGCATGTCGCGCTCGGTCTCGCTGGCCCGGGCCACCAGGGCAGTAAAGTGGCGGCTGGCGTCGTCCATGAAGCCGTGCACCAGCACCTTGCGGGTGTCGCCCTGTGGGTCGGCGAGGATGAGGTGACAGACATCGCCGTGCCACAGGTCCCCGGGGTTTCTGGCCTGCCAGCGGCGGCGCTGGACATCGGCCTTGCGCTGTGCGACGCGCCTGGAGAGACGCGTCAGCCCAGCATCCCGGAACAGGCGGGTGAGCGTGGAGATGGAGACCTGCCCCTCCATGATGATGCCGTGGCGATGCGCCTCAGCGAGGAGCTGGTCGATCGGCGCGCTGCGATGCTCGGCGCGCATCTGCACCAGCAGGTCTCGCTGCTCGTCGCTGAGCGCCAGGGCGAAGCCTCGGGTTCGCGAGGCCGGCAGCAGGGCGGCAGGGTTGCGCTTGGCGTCGTAGTACCAGCGCTGCAGTGTCTTGTAGCTGTAGCGGCGCGAGGTTACGGCGCCGGGCGGGCGGTAGCGTCGCTGTGCGCGCAGTTGGAGCGCGGCCAGCAGTTCGCCGCGTTCCAGGTCGCGGGCGAGCAGGTCGCCGATCACTCCCTGGCGGAACAGCGCGACCCGTTCACGATGGGTGGGGGTGGGGAGCTTCATGGGGTGCCTCCGGGGCGGTTGGGGAGCCCATGGAAGAACCCGTCGGCCGATAGTTGGCCCGGAACACCAATGGTGGGAGGATCCGGAGCGTCGCGTCACATGGCCGCTACCCAGCGGGCATGACTATCGACGGCGGCCGCCAGCAGAGCTCGCCTGTCGCCGCGCTCTCCGCGGCTACGCACCAGCAGGCCGGTGAGCCACCCACCGACATCGTGGGGGAGCCCTGGCCACCACGACCCGAGACGGCTCCGCCACCGACCCAGGGAGCGCCAGCGCCAGTCCTCCCAGCGGTGATGGCGATGCACTGAGTTCATGCCCTGCCGTCGGTAGGCCAGGGCGTCGGTCAGGCCCTCACCGACTGGCGTCGCCGCGACCAGCAACAAGGCCACCACGATGGCCGGCACGCTGTACAGGTACCGGGGCAACACGCCCTTCGGAAGCACCGTCATCACCTTGCCGCAGGACGTGCAGCGGTATCGCCGGGACCAGCACGTCGTCAACGCGGGGCGGAGCCGGCCGCCCAGCAGGGGCGCGACCAGGACCAGCCGCTGTCGGACTCCATGGCCGTGCAGCACCACACGGCCAAGCCAGTAGGCCGGCTTCTTACATCGAAAACATTGACAGGGACGGGCTTCTTCTACACTGGGGAGCTGCCCAGGTTTCCACCAAACGGGCACATCTCCAGAACACTTGATAGCTTGCATGGGCTGCTCACCACGACACAGCACGGGGCGGAGCGTTCGGGCCGGTAAGCGAGAAGCTCCGCCCCACCTGTGTCCGGGACCGCCTCCATGGCGGCCTCCACCACCGCCTATTCCGCGCCGTTCCCTCCGCTGACGCTACGGGAACGCCAGGCACCTGTGCTGAGGCCCCTGCAAGGCAATGCCCTCAGCGAGCATGACCCGGGAACGACCTGAACGTCGCGATTGGGGTGCCGGGGAACAGTCCCACTCGACAAGCACGCGCTCGACAATCGCATCGATCACGGCCTCGCTCTTCGCCACTGCTTCCCGCTCGTCGTCTGTACCAACTTCGTTCGCGGGTGTCACGCCAGTTGGCGACGCCACCACCGGCCACCCAATGCAGGCCTTGCTCACCCCCGTACGCCTTACCGAGAAGCTCCTGCACTCAGAACGGTACGCCGAGCCAACCAACCACTTG
>JAADHA010000223.1:0-4310 GCA_013152105.1 Oligoflexia bacterium
GATCGGATCATCGATGCGGTGCCCGAGGGCTCTCGGGAACAGGCGCGCGGCGTTATGTCGGTGCTGTTGCGGGGCGTCATCTCGCAGCGGCTGTGTCGCCGCGCGTGGGGCGAGGGCCGCATCGCGGCGCTGGAGATCCTGATCCAGAGCCACGCCACCGCAGCGATGATCCGGGACGGCAAGGCGCACCAACTCGACAGCTACCTTCAATCTCCCAGCGTAGAGGGTTCGGGATCCCAGTCCATGGACAAGTGCCTGCTGCGCTACGTACGGGACGGGCTCATCGATATGGCCGAGGCGATCCGGCAGGCAAATGATCCCGTGGCGGTGCGCGAGCGCGTCCTCAACCTGGCATCGGTGGACGGCGAGTGAAACCGGACCGGGCCCAACTCGTGCGTAGCCCACGTGAGCGATCTCGTCGGATCGCGGGCCTGGGCAGGCGGATGGCCGAGAAGTTGAACGGGCAGGGCCGTGGCGCTGACGCGGGGTGGTTGTTGCTGGCCCTGGTCGCCCCCGAGCTGGTGCGCCCCCAGCCAGCCGAGGCCGCGGCGCAAGCGCTGGCGCGCGAGGCCGCCACCCTGCTGGGGACCGCGGGCGAGACCCTGGCCTCGGCCGAGGTCCACCTGGTGCTCGGTGAGACGAGCCGCGCTGTAGCGCTCCTTCGGCACCACCAGCTCGACGACCTGGCCGACTCGGTCGCGGACTCCGAGGAGCTGCCACAAGTCCTGGTCCAGCAGGGCCTGGGCGGCCATCCCTGCACGGCCTCTCTCAGCGTGCTGCGAGCCCGGGCCCGCCAGGCGCTGGACCTGGACGCGGTCACGGCGGCGCTGGACCCCGCGGCGCCGGACCCTGTTCGGCCCCGGACCGCTGAGCTGCTGCAGATCATGGAGATGGCGGAGATCCTGGGGCTGTGGTCGGACGCTGGCAGGCTGGCCGAGGTGCTGGGCCATCCCTTGCGCGCTGGCGAGTCGTGGCTCCGCGCCGGCCGGGGCATGGAGGCTGCCAAGCAGTTTCACGTGATCAAGGCTGACGAGCGCGCCTTGGAAGCGCTGCTCTCAGTCACGCCGGATGATCCCAGCTACCGGGAAGCCTGTGTGATCGCGATCCGCCTTGGGGCCCAGCTCAAGCAGGTCGATTTTTCCCTGTACCACCTGGTGCGCGGGATGCTCGAGACCGGCCCGCAGACTCGCGCCGAGGCCAGCGCCTTGATGCTGTTGGCGCGCTTGCTTGAAGACGAAGGCCACACGGCGCCGGCCGAGGACATCCGCGCACTGGCCAGCGGGCGACGCCGGACAAAAGGCGAAGTGCCGGACGATGCCTTGGTGAGCGAGCTGCCCCCCTTGCCCGAGAGCCCGCCCGACCGCACGGTCGAGATCAGCACGCCCTCTCGTCCCCTGCGGCCCGGCGCGCTGAGCTCGGCCGGCGGACGCGGAGCGGTGTCGCAGCCCTTGTCCCAGGCTCAAGTCGTTGGCGACGAAGCGGCAGGATCGCTCTTTGAATCAAGGGGCATCGTGGGCAAGGTCGTGGCCAAGCGCTATCGGATCGAAGAGCAACTGGGGCGGGGCGGAAACGGCATCGTCTTCAAGGCACGCGACCTGGTGGAGTCTCGCCACGTGGCGCTGAAGTTCCTGCGCGGGGTCGGGGTCGAGGGCAAACAGCGGCGTCGCTTCGAGCAGGAACAGCGCCTGTGCCGCAGCATCACCCACAAGAACGTGGTGGCTGTCTACGACGTAGCCGAGGCCATGGGTACCTTGTTCATCAGCATGGAGCTGCTGCATGGCCTGGCCTTGCGGGACGTGCCCAGGGCGTCGCTCCCAGTGGACCGGGTGCTCGACGTGATCGCCCAGGCCGCCGAGGGCCTGGGCGCGGCCCACGCCAAGGGTGTCGTCCACCGGGATGTGACGCCTGACAACCTGTTCTTGACCCAGGATGGCACGGTCAAGGTGATGGACTTCGGGCTCGCCAACGGCGGCGCCGATGACGAGGTCACCGTGACCGGCTTCATCGCCGGAACGCCCAGCTATATGCCGCCCGAACAGGTGCGCAGCTTCTCCACGGTCACCCCGGCCGCGGACCAGTACTCGCTGGCAATCGTCGCCTACCGCACCCTGACGGGCCGGACGCCCTTCGTTCACCCCGAGCTGGTTCCGCTCCTGCGAATGCATGCCGAGGATCGGCCGCCGCCCGCCTCGTCCTTCATGCCCAGCCTCCCGCGCACCGTCGACGCGGTCTTTGATCGCGCCCTGGCCAAGGATCCTTTTCTTCGCTTTCAAAGCTGCCGCGCCTTCGCCGATGCACTTAGGGTTGCCTGCCTGGGGAATACCCAGGACTGACCCCACATCCTGCCGCGACCCAAGGACAGCTCATGGCGCCCGCTGACCCGCAACGTGCCGCCGATGTGGCGCGCTTCTGTACCGAATTCCAGCAGGTGGTCGAGAACATCGGGCTGGTGATCAAGGGCAAGGAAGACGTGGTGCGAAAGGTGCTCATCGCCATGATGGCGCGTGGGCATGTGTTGTTGCTCGACGTGCCCGGTACCGGAAAGACCATGCTGGCGCGCTCCATCGCCGCCAGCATCGCCTGTGCCTTCAAGCGCATCCAGTTCACGCCGGATCTGCTTCCCATGGACATCACGGGCACGAACATCTTCAACCTGCGCAGCAAGGCCTTCGAATTCCAGCCCGGTCCGATCTTCACCAACATCCTGTTGGCGGACGAGATCAACCGCGCGACCCCCAAGACCCAGTCGGCCCTGCTCGAGGTGATGGCCGAGGGCCAGGTCACGGTCGATGGCCGGACGCACAGTCTGCCGCCGCCCTTCGTCGTGCTGGCGACCATGAATCCCCTGGACCACCAGGGCACCTATGTGCTGCCAGCCGCCCAACTCGACCGCTTCACCATGCAGCTCACCATGGGCTTTCCGTCGCCCGAAGCCGAACTGGACCTGCTCGACATCCACCTGGGCGAACGTTCGGTGGTGCAGAGCCTGCGGTCGGTGATCGACCACGACAGCTTCCTGGCCTGGCAGGCCATGGTGCCCCGAATCTTCATCGCCGAGCAGGTGAAGCGCTACCTCATCGTTCTGGCCAATCATATGCGCGGTGACAGCCGCGTCTTGGCGCCGCCCTCGCCTCGGGCGGTGCTGATGTTGGCCCGGGTGGCCCAGGCCCACGCCCTGGTCCAGGGGCGGGACTTCGTCAGCCCTGTCGACGTGGCGGCCATGGCCGCGGACGTGCTGGCTCATCGCCTGGTGGTGAGCGGCGACCAGACCGGCCACGCGTATGTCGATGACGTCCTCAACTCGGTCGCTGTGCCCGCTTGAGCACCACCACCCTGGTCGGTTTTTCGCGTGTCCGCCCCGCATCCGCTTCGTTCGCTGGCCGGCATCTCCGCGCAGGGGTGCGGGATCCTGTTCCTGCCCTTCCTGGTGGGGCTGGCCTGTAGCGCCTTCTTCGATGTGAGCGAGGTCGCCGACACCAGCGGCGTGCTGACCCTGGTCGCCCTGGTCTTCATCCTTCCGCCCCTGGCCTTGCAGGTGTTGGGCGTCGTCATCAAGGTCGGGCGCGAGCGGCGCATGCTGCGCGAACAGGGCCGGCTGCGTGTCGCCACGACCCTGGCCAGTGTGCACCGTCATATGCGAATCGTCACGCCCCGCGGCTGGGGAGCGCTGGGCGCGGGCCTGTGGTTCGTCGTGCTGGCCTTGGGCGCGAAGTGGGCCAGCCTGGGCCTGCTCGCCGTGCTCAGCCTGCTCTTGTTCTACATCGTGCTGGGCATCAGCAGCTTCGTCTCGACCTTTCTGGTCCACTCCTTCCGCGGTGGCCTGGGGCGGGGGCGGTCTGGAATCAGCCGGGAGCTGTCCCCGGCCGTGGTCCTGGCGGGTGAGCCGGCCGAGGAACGTTTTGTTCTGGAGAGGGTGCCGGTCCCCCCCGGCTTCAACCTGTTGGTAGAGGACGAGAACCTTCCAGAGCTGGGTACCTCCAGCCGCTACGCCGTGGGCGCGGGCGCTCGCCGCAGCCACGTGACCCTGTCGGGGCGCTTTCGCCACACGCCACGGGGTTTGCACCGACTGGGGCCGGCCGAGATCTTCTACCAGGACGCGCTGGGTTTCACGCGGGTCAGCGTGGCCAGCGTCGCCACGGCGACCCTCAAGGTGCTCCCGCGCTTCAGGCAGCTCGTCATTGTCGACCCGCCTCGCAGCAAGCTCGACGCCCCCGATGTGCTGACTCGACCGCATCGCTTCGCGACCGAGGACCCCTTTGGCTTCAAGGACTACCACCCCGGCGATGACACCCGCCGGATCCACTGGCGGC
>JAADHA010000223.1:4327-5147 GCA_013152105.1 Oligoflexia bacterium
CATGTGCAGGTACGGGTGCCCGAGACCCGCGAGATATCCACGAAGCAGGTCGTGCTTCTGCTGGACAGCTACCTGCCCACGGGGCGGATCCTGGACGACGCCATCGGGATGGGCCGGGTGCTCGATCACCTGGTTGAGACGTGGCTCTCATTGGCCGCGGAGCTGGTGCAGCGGGGGGACCAGGTGACCCTGGTGGCCTGCGTGGACGATGGTGATGGCGAGCTTCGGGTAGAGAGCGTGCCGGGAAGAGCCAGCCGGCGGCGCTGGCAGGATCTGGGGGCGCGCGTTCGGTGGCAGGGTGTGGCCGATCTGCCGAACCTGCTCCAGGCGCTCGACGGTGCGCAGGACACCCACGGCGTCGCGGTCAGCTCCCGCTTCTTTGCGCCGCCGCCCCAGTCCTTGGGTGGCGAGAGCTTCACCTGGGTCTACCTGCCCCCGGTCCAAGCCCTGGGCGAGCTCGAACCCTCGTTCTGGCGCGTCTGCTTGCGGTCGACCGACACAGGCAGGACTCTGCTCGGTCGCTTCTTCCGACTGCCAGGGCCGGTCGGCAGCGACGAGAACCGGTCCTTTGCTCAGCTTCAGGGCATCTGGCGAGAATACGTGGCCTATCAAGCCCGGCGTCGCTTGCGGCTGATCGCTCGGCGTCGGGGGGACGCCACGCTGGCCGCGCTGATGTCCAGGGATGAGACGGTCTATCGCTTGGAACCTGGTGTGGCGGGCGGCCACCGGCTGGTGGGCCTGGTGGCGGGCGGTCTCGGCGAAGCCCGAGGGGGACCGGCCTCGTGACGGGAATGCGCCAGCAAGCTGGGTCATCGAACCG
>JAADHA010000006.1 GCA_013152105.1 Oligoflexia bacterium
CCCTCAAAGCTGTTGCCCAGTGCCTTGGGAAGCTATGCTCCGCCGACTTCTCGCCAACTTCTCGCCGACCAATCGCCGACCAATCGCCGTCCCCCGCCGGAGCGCCTGCATGTTCGCCCTGTTTCTGTCCGCCCTGCTGTCCCCCAGCGCCCACGCCGCCGGCTACTACTTCACCGACTCCGGTACCCGGGGCATGGCTCGCGCGGGCGCCTTCATCGCCGGAGCGGATGACCTGTCCGCCCAGTACTACAACCCCGCCGCCCTGATGCACCTGGACCGACCCCAGGTCTATGTGAACTACACCATGTTCCACCAGGGCGTGTCCTTCACCCGGGAAGACCTCGATGCGGCCGGCAACGTCAGCACGACCTGGCCCGAGGTCCGCAACACGGCCGGCCCGATGCAGATCCCGGCGATCGGCGTGGGACACAACTTCGGCATGAAGAACACCTACTTCGCCTTCGGTATTTGGACCCCGATGGCGCCCAGCAACTCCTTCCCCCAGCTCGGAGGCAACCACTACACCGTCAAGGACTCGCTGACCTGGCAGATCTGGGGCGGTCCCAGCGTGGCCCACCGCTTTGGCTGGTTGTCCGTCGGTCTGGGTGTCCACTGGACCCTGGTCCGGGCCGAGGAGTCGCTGGACTTGATGGTCTGCCAGGATGAGAGTCCCTTCGACGGCACCATCGGGTCCTGCCCCGACGACGCCACGGCCGCAGAGAACGACCTCCACGCGCAGCTCAAGGTGTGGGACCCGGCACGCATCACGGGCAACCTCGGGCTCCTGGCCGAGCCGCTGCCCTGGCTGTCCATCGGCGCCAGCGTCCTGCCTCCCCTCAAGGTCAAGGGCAAGGGCAGCCTGTAAGTCCAGCTCGCCGACGACCATTGGCTGGTCGCAGGCGATGGCAAGGGTAACTCCGACCTGATCGTCAGTGACCCGGCCATCGACAACAACATCAGCGTCGCGCTGAACATGCCCTGGATCATCCGCATGGGCGTGGCCGTGCGCCCGGTCGAGCGGGTGGAGATCGAGGCGGCCGCGGTCTACCAGAACTGGAAGTCCGCACAGCAGATCACCGTCTCCAACGTCAACTTGACGCTGAAGTCCACCGGAAATCCCATCCTGCCCGACGACCAGACCATCACCGACGACATCGTACTACCCCAGGGCTACGCCGATGCCTGGAGCCTGCGCCTGGGCGGTGACGCCGAACTGACAGACTTCCTGACCGTCCGGGCCGGCACCTATTACGAGACCAGCGCCATCCCCCCCGAAGTCGTCACGGTCACACTGGTCGACGGCAAAAAGTGGGGCCTGGCGACGGGGATGTCCGCGCTCATCAAGGACCGCATCAGCATCGACTTCGGCTTCATCCAGTCCTTCATCGCCACCCAGCACATCACGAACAGCACCTACCGCCGCATCGAGGTCCCGGTGGACCTGGTGGCGGTGGGCTTCAACGGTGAGCCCTTGCAGATCAGAGAGGGTCAGGTCGTCGGCAACGGCACGCTGTCCTCGTCCGTGACCGTCGGGAGCCTGGGCGTGACCTACCTGTGGGGCAAGAAGCAAAGCGAGATGTAGCGCTCAGGCATCGTTGGGCTGGCGGTCAGACTGGCATTCGGCCTGCACCTGGTCCAGGCGCTCGGCCAGCTTGGCCAGCTTGGCCTCTAGCTTCTCGACCCGCTTGTTCAGGGCCTTGGGTTGTTGGCCCGACTTGCGCAGGCCGGCCGCGAGGCGACGGATAGCCGGCACGTCCTGGGTCGCCAGGCTGGCTGCACTGGCCTGAACTGCGTCGGCTGCCTGGGCGTCTCCGAGCGCGGCCAGGGCACGCCCGGCTGCCACTCGGACCCGGTACTCGGGGTCCTGGAGCCGGTCGGTGAGCTGCTCGGCGACCCGTCGGCGCACCGGGCCTTCGCTCCACCCCACGACATCGGCCAGGGCCGAGATCGCGGCGACCCGCACCGGCATCGAGCCCTGGGACAGCCACGGCAGGATCTGCTCCAAGGCCGCCGTCGAGCGGGTCGCGCCCAGCCCGGTGAGGGCACCCTGGCGGACGCGATCCCACCAGCTCTCTGTGGCGAGCGCCTTCGTGAGCCTGTCGATGTGGGCCGTGCCGCGCTGGGCACCCAGGGACGCCAGGGCGCACTGGGTGGCGGACCAAGGCCGCTCGGGCTGGTCCAGCCAGGCCACAAGCGCCGCGGCGACACGGGGATCGCGGTGTTTGCCGCAGGCCTCGGCCAAGGTCGCCATGACCTTGGGGTCGGTCTCCAGGGCCAGCAGTTCGGCCAGCAGCGCCGCGGCACTGGCGTGCGAGGCTTCGCCCAGGGACTGGGCATAGAGCCGACGCACGATCCAGCTCTGCTCTGACCGGTAGGCCTGACCGAGCGCCTTGAACAGCACCGGCCGACCGTGGCGACAAGCGGCCTCAGCGGCCCGGACCCGACCGCGCACGTGGGGACAGGCGGACAGGCTGCGAACCAGCATATCGTCGCCCGGATCGAAGACCGTGAGATCGTGCGGCAGGTCGCTGTCTGGATCGATGACGACCTGGAGCGGGGCGCTGGGCAGCGACACGGTGACCACATGACGTGGGTCCTTGAGGGGGACGATCACCCGCTGCCAGGAGCTGGCCGTCGCGTCCGCCGCAGGCCCGAGCTCGACCGCCACCGCGAGGTCCACGTCGAAGCAGCCGATGCCCGCCTTGGCGTCGACCTGGGCCTGGAGCACGGTGATGGTGAGCCGCTTGCGCGTCTCATCCCAGGCGGTCGTCACTTGGAGCTTGGGGTAGCCCGGCTGCAAGAACCACTGGTCGAAGAAGCGAGCCAGGCTGCGCCCTGAGAATTCCTCCATCACCAGGCGCAGGGTGTCGGTCTCGACCACGCGGCCCTGGTTGCGGCTGAGGTAGGCGTTGACGGCCTTCCAGAAGACTTCGTCGCCCACGGTCCGGCGCAGCAGGTGCAGCCGTACCGCACCACCGGGGTAGAGGTGGGCGTCGAACAGGTCCCAGGAGCTGTCGAAGCGACGCGTCACGATGGGGCGCTGGTAGCGCTTGCCGGCCTCGGACAGGTACCAGCGCAGTTCGATATGCAGCCAGGCGCGCATGGCTTCTTGCCCCCAGGTGTCCTCGATCCAGACGCTCTCGATGTAGGTGGCCCAGCTCTCTTTCAGCCAGGAGTGGGCGAAGTCGCGACAGACCACGCTGTCGCCGAACCAGGTGTGGGACATCTCGTGGACATTGATGAGGTCCACCAACCAGCCCAGCTCCTGGTGCAGGCGTGGATCCATGACCCAGGCGTCGTCCCAGGACACCAGGCTGATGTTCTCCATGGCCCCGCCGATGCCCGGCGCGGCGAACTGGTAGTACTTGGGCCAGGGCAGCGGTCGCCCCAGCTTTGCGGTGATCCAGCCCAAGAACTCGGTGGTGCGGCCAAAGGTGCGCTTCAGATCCGCCGCGCTGAAAGGAGGTGGCGCGTAGAAGCGCACCGGCTTGCCGTCGTGCTCACCGCCCTCGGCCTGCACGAGCTGACCGGCGAAGAAGCACAGAAGGTAGCTGGGGCAGGGATGATCCAGGCGCCAGCTCAGGGTCTTGGTACCGTCGTCGTGGGAGTCCTCTGCCACCAGGGCCCCAGCCGACAGGTAGGTGTAGGCAGCGGGGCCCCGCAGGTGGACCGCGACCGTCGGTCGTACACTGGGGTGGTCCACGCAGGGCAGCCAGTAGCGGGCTCGTTCGGTCTCGTGGTCCGTGCCAGCCCATGGCGGGCCGTCGGGCGGGCCAAACTTGAGCCCGGTGAGCGGGTCCTGCACCCGGTAGCGCACGACCAGGCGGCGCTGCTCGCCGGCGGCACAGGCGTGGGTCCAGGTCACCGTCAGGTGCTTGCCGTCGTAGCGCCAGACCAGCGGTTCGCCGTCGATGTCCTCGACTTCGTGGATGTCCAGGTTCACGCCGTCGAGGACCACGGTCGCCGCACCGTCTCGGGTGGCGCGCAGGTCGGTCCTGACGATCCCGTCCAGCGCTCGCTGGTCGAAGTACAGGCGCGCTTGGATGTCGATGTGTACGGGCTCCAGCGGCAGGTCGGGCGCGTACCAGGTGGGCGCCTGGTCGCTGCTGAAGCCGGCCTGGCTGTCAGCGGGAAGCGCGGTGAGCAGCAGATCATCTGCCAGGAGGACGGCGGCGCGACGGCATGCGGGCATGACAGACTCCTGAGGCGACCCGGCTAACCCGGCCAGTCCCGAGACATAGGCGGAGGACCGAAGCGGCCAGCTCCTCGACCCCTGGATCTG
>JAADHA010000033.1 GCA_013152105.1 Oligoflexia bacterium
TCCCCGGGGGCTGGCGGTCCCAACTGGTCCCCGCCAACGCCGCCCGTGGTGCGTCGTCCTACGTGGTCCCGCCCCCCAACACCGGCGTCTGTGCCACCGGCCCGGTCGTGGCGTATGTCTACCAGCAAACCCAGGCCTGCGGGCAGTAGCCGCACCGGCGCAGCGGTCTTTACAGACGGACGATGACCAGGACGATGACGACGCCAATCAGCAGCACCATGCCGATGATCCCGCCCAGCAGCAAGCCCCTTGCGATGTCCTGCATCAGGGCGGACCTGGGCGCGGTCTTTCGCGGACCGGTGGCGGGTCTCGGTGGGGGGGCCATGGTCGGCGTAGTGATGGAGGACACGGATGGCGCCACAGGAGGCACGGGCTGGGACGGGATGGCGGGTGGCGTCTGTGGTGCCGCGGCCGGACCCGAGTGAGCGGGGAGGGGAGGGATCGTGACGGACTGCGGTGGGCCTTCGGGTCGGGTGGGGGGCTGCGGTGCAGTGGTGCCGCGGGTGAGCGGGGAACCCTTGGGGGCCGTCCCCAGCGGCAGGCCAGGGTCTGGCGGAGGGTCTGCGTGGGTGCCGGAAGAGGGGCCGGGCTCGGCATCGAGCTGGGCTTCGGCTTGGGGCACGACCGCTTCGTTGGCCAGCGCCACGGTCCGGCCCACCAGCCCAAGGCGGTCTGTCGCGACAGGCCGTGAAGCGAGCACGGCCGGAATGGTCTGTGTGGCCCACTGCCTGAGACTGGGGCCACGGCTGCCAACCGAGATCTCCCAGAGCAGGTGTTCAGCCTGGGCGCCGGTTGGACGTTGTTCCGGGTCCCAGGCCAACATGCGCTCGACAGCGGGGGCCAGGGCGGGCATCAATTCGGAGAGCTGCGCCATGCGCTCGGCCAGCCGCTTGTTGTGGCTGTCCTGGCGCATCTTGGGCTGTCCGAAGACCTGGCCGGTCGCGGCTTCATAGAGCGACAGGCCGAGACCGTAGAGGTCCGCCGCCGGACTGAGCTGGTTGGTGACGATGTATTCAGGGGCCATGTAGTTCAGCGTGCCCAGCACCAACTGCCCGGTGTAGCTCTCGCGGGCTTCGAACTTGGCCCGCGCGACGCCGAAGTCCAACAGACGGGCCCCCCCGTTGCGGGTGATCATGATGTTGGCCGGCTTCACGTCTCGGTGGATCACGCCCAGGGGCTTGCCGTCGGCGGGGTTGCACGCGGTGTGGGCGCGGCTCAGGGCACCGGCCACCAGCGCGCCCAGCTCGGCCAGGGCTTGGGGCGAGGGTGCGCCGCTGGCCTTGGCGATGCTGTCGAGGTCGACACCCTCGATGTACTCCATGACCACCGCGTCACGTCCGTCGATCCGAACCATGTCCAGGACCTTGAGGATCGCGTCGTCCTGGAGCAGACCCAGCAGGCGCGCTTCGTCGCGGATCCGGGACAGGAACATGTCACCGTTGGGGCCATGAGCCTGGATCACCTTCACGGCGACCTGGCGACGGAAGCCGCGGCCGGTTCGCAGGTCGGCCTGGTAGACGGTGCCAAAGGCACCCGCACCGATGGCTCGTTTGAAGGTGAGCTGACGCATCGCAGGCGCGTAACCCGCCCTGAGCCCAGACTCGACGTGCTTGGCGCGGTTGGCGCTACTCGCTGATCGGGTTCATCACCACGGTGTGGACCGTCAGCCCCAAGAGTGCCAGGGCCTGGTCATAGCGCGCGGCCAGCGGAGTCTCGAAGACCAGGTCGGCGTCGATCTCGGCGACCAGCCACGATCCCTGTTCAAGCTCGCTGTCGAGCTGCCCGGGGCCCCAGCCCGCATACCCCAGCACCAGCGCGAAGCGCTGACCGCTGCCGACAAGATCCGCCAGGCGCTCGGCGGAAGGAGAGACCGCCACGTCGGAGTCCAGGGTCCAACCCTCGTCGTGCTTTGCCTTGCCTCGCCACAGCACGAAACCAGCCCCGCCGCCGACCGGGCCGCCCCACCAGGTCGGCCGGTCCGGCACCCGCTCGGCGTCCATGTCCATCCGCTCCACGACATCGGAGATGGTGACCGGCCCATCACGGTTGATGACCAGGCCCATGGCGCCGTCCTCGTCGTGCTGGCACAACAGGACCACGGCGTGCTCGAACCACGGATCGTGAAGCTGGGGCGATGCGATGAGCAGGCTTGCGCTCACCTGTGGCTCCGGTGTGCGAGTGGCCGGGGGTTCAGCTTGGCACCCCATAGTCCACCAGCGGTTCGACCAGTGGGTCTGCGGTGCCCGCGACCACGTCTTCGGTGATCACGATCTCGCGGATATTGTCTTGGCTGGGGATCTCGTACATCACGTCCAGCATGACCTGTTCGAGGATGGTGCGCAGGCCCCGTGCGCCGGTGTTGCGCGTGGCAGCCTTGGTTGCGATGGCCCGCAGCGCGTCCTCGGTGAAACTCAGCTTCACCTTTTCGAACTTGAACAGCTTCTGGTACTGACGGACCAGGGAATTCTTGGGCTCGGTCAGGATCTGCACCAGCGCGTCCTCGTCGAGGGGGGTCATCACCGCGATGACGGGCAGTCGGCCGATGAATTCAGGGATCAGGCCAAACTGGTCCAGGTCCTCGGGCAGCACCCGCTGCATGATCTCCTTTCCGTCGTCCGCCGCCGAGGCTGCGGACTCTTCGTGGAGGAAGCCGACCGTGCGCGTGCCCGTGCGGGACTCGATGACTTTTTGAATTCCCTCGAAGGAGCCGCCGCAGATGAACAGGATATTGCTGGTGTCGACCTGGATGTATTCCTGGTTTGGCAGGCGCTTGTTGCCGCGTACCTGGATGTTGGCCTGGGTGCCCTCGATGATCTTGAGCAGGGCCTGTTGGACCCCTTCGCCCGAGACGTCGCGGGACACGGAGCTGGTGAAGCTCTTCTTGGCGAGCTTGTCGATCTCGTCGATATAGACGATGCCCTTGACGGTGCGCTCGAGGTTGTTGTGGCTGGCCTGGTACAGGTTGAGGATGATGTTCTCGACGTCTTCGCCGACGTAGCCAGCCTCGGTCAGGGTCGTGGCGTCCGCGATGACGAAGGGGACGTCCAGAAAACGAGCGAGTGTCTGCGCGATCAGGGTCTTGCCTGTGCCCGTCGGTCCGATGAGCAGGACGTTGCTTTTCTGGATCTCGACATCGCCTTCGGCCAGCTTGTCATTGGCCTCGAGGCGCCGATAGTGATTGTAGACCGCCACCGCGAGCTTTCGCTTGGCGATGTCCTGGCCGATGACGTATTGGTCCAGGAAGGACTTGATCTTGGCGGGAGGCGGAATCCGCTGGTGCCCCCAGGCGATCGGTTTGGGCTGGCTGTTCTCCCGGATGATGTCCAGGCACAGCTTGATGCACTCAGAGCAGATGTAGACGTTGGGTCCAGCGATGATCTTGTCGACTTCGCGCTGCGTCTTGTGGCAGAAGGAGCAGGCCAGGCCCGATGGGTTTTGGTACTTTGGCATGGAGGGCGGGTCTCGGGGAGGTATCGGAGCGCGTGTAGTGCAGGATATCGGCGCGGCTACGAGAGCGTCAATGCGTCGATGGCCACAGGACGCGACGCGACCTGACGCTACCGGCTATCATCCTTGACCGCTCGCGGGCGAATCGGCGAGTGGGGCGGCCGGCACCAGGCTCGAGATTCTGGCCCGTGACCGTGACCGTGACCAAGGCCAGTTCCTGTCTTTCCTAGCCGGAAGGGATCGATGTCCGAGAGCCAGCGCAGCGTCGCCGACCACTACGACACCCTGGGCGTGCTTCGAGACGCCAGCACGGACGAGATCAAGAAGGCTTTTCGGAAGCTGGCACGGCAGTGCCATCCCGATGTCGCAGGCGATGCACCCGAAGCACAGGCCCGCTTCACCCACGTACGCGAAGCCTACGAGACCCTGGTCGATCCCGTGCGGCGCGCCACCTATGACCGCCGCGGCTATTCGACCTTCTTCTCGGGACCCGGAAGGAAGGGCGGAAAGTGGCGCCCACCTGGTGGCTTTGACTTCGAGCAGGTCGGGGACCCCAAGCCGGGTGGGCGCAGCGGCAGCACGATCCGTCGCGGTCGGCGGAATCCCGCGAACGACATCGGTCTAGAGGACATCTTCGGTGACTTTGGCGGCGGCGATGCCGCTCAGCACACTGGCCCCAAGGCCAGCCCGGCGAACCGTGGGACCTGGGGCCGACCGGTTGGCGGGGGTGCTTCTGCCACCGGCGCCAGCAGCGGGCGCGACATCCAGATGAAGGTCGATGTGCCGGCCAGCATCGCCGACAACGGCGGAACGGTGACCCTCAATTACCCG
>JAADHA010000504.1 GCA_013152105.1 Oligoflexia bacterium
GGTCCTCCGAGGCCGTCATCCAGCGCCGCCTGGGCCCACCGACGCGCCGCACGCGGACCGTGCCGGGCGAGCGCCCTGCGCAGCCTGAAGACCGAGTCGGGCAGCGCGGGGCCGGGCGCGTCCACGACTGAGCCAACACCCCGCTCAACCAGAATCTCACGGTACTCGCCCGTCAGCGGGGCCCGCACGACCAGGTCGACCGAGCTGCCCGCGGGACCTCGCAGACCGAATGCGGCGGTCTTCGAGGCCCCCTTCACGTCCAGGCCATCCACTTGGACCACCAGATCCCCAGGCCCAAGACCCGCGGCGTCCGCACCCGTCCCGGGGAACACGGACTCGACCAGCAGGCCCTGGTCCAAGCGCTGGATGCGCATGCCCACCGGCGCACGCGTCCGGTCCACGCCCACCGCCGGAGGCGACCGCCTCGCAGCACAGGACAAGAGCAGGACAGCACCCAGCCACAGTTCAATCATGGGATCCATGTAGCTCAGGATCCGAGGCCGCGATGCCCTCCAGAGACCCGACAACGATCCCCTCTGGTCACCGCGCTACGCTGTCCCCTCCCCTCGCCTGCCTGCCCCTCGCTCTCCTCGCCCCTGGACCGCCGTGATCCCCCTCATCGTCCTGTCCCTCTCCTGTGCGAGCGGTGTGCTCGCCATGTACCAGGACGAGCGCGCCGCCGCCCTGGCCACGCCCAATCCCGCCGGCAATGCCTGGCAGCCACAGGTGCGCGTGCGCATCTCGCAAGACGCCCTCGACGACATCGTGCAGACCGCCCTCGACCAGGGCTTGCTCTCCTGGACGGACGCTATCGAGCTGAAGGGACCACTCGGACTGACCGCCCAGGTCAAGCCCTCTGCCACCATCAAACAGCTCAGCCTGTCGGCCAGCCGTCAATGTACGCAGTGCCTGGATGTCAACGCTCGACTCAAGGGCAAGGCGGCCTGGACCGCCGCCGGGGCATCGGGCAAGGTGCCGTTTACGGCCCGCCTGGGCGCCACGGTCGCCTTCGACATCTCGCAGGATGGCGAGACATGGGTCGTCGCGGGCCGGCTGAGGGATGTCGACCGGGTCCAGGTCGGATCAGCCATCTTGGGCAGCCTGGACGCGACCAGCCTGCTGGGGGACTGGGTCGAACAGGCGCTGAAGCGCACGAAAGCCATGGACATCGGGTCACTGGGCGGGACCGACCTTCCGCTGCGCGCCGCGCGCCTGTCCACGACAAAGAGCGGGCTCGAGTTTCAGCTCCTCACCGACCTGTCCGAGGGTAGCGCGGTCTCAGCGGGCGGCACTATGTCCACCGACTTCGACCTTCGCGTGAGCAGCGACACGGCCCTGGCCCTGGCTCGACGAGCGGCCTTCAAGACCGGCGCCATCGCCGTGGATGTCGCAGCAATACCGACCGCCCTCGACGTCACCGGGGACCAGTTCACGATGGGCCTGCGCTTGTGGAAGCTGGACGGTGCGGGTTGGTGGCGGGACTACCAGGTCATGGGCGCGCTCAAGGTCAAAGGCAAGCGGATCGTCCTGAACCCGACCGAGGCGACACAGGGAGAGAAGTCCCGTGGGGCCGGGCTGGCGGATCCCATGGCGCTGCTGGCCGAGGGCCGGATCCTCAGCGCGGTCGAGAACGGACTCCACCAGGCCCTGCCTGGCTCCACCGGCGCCAAGCTGGGCCGCCAGCGCCTCACGGCTCAGGTGGCCCAGGTCAGTGGCGATGACGGCGTCATCACCCTGGCCGGCGCGATCACCCAGGGCCGGCCCGCCGCCGCCGGCAGTCGGGTCCTGGGGCGTTAGGGCGCCAGGGCGCTGAGCGAACCCTTCTCGTGCTCAGACCACGACGCTGCGCCACCGCCCCCGCAACACGACGCCGCCCTTGCCCAAGGCCTTGGCCATGGTGGTGAGATTGATCGCCCACCAGATCCCTCCGGCCCCCATCCCCAGGGCGATGGCCAGCCCCCAGGCCAGCGGTATCCGCAGGACGTTGATCGGTGTGGACCACCACAACACGGCGGCCGTATCGCCCGCCCCCTCCAGCACACCCTCGCACAGCGCCTCGATCGCCACGAAGGGCTGGCTCCAAGCCAGGACCCTGGCGTACAGCACCGCATTGGCCAAGACCAGGGGATCGCTGGTGAACAGCCCGCACAGCGGCCGCGCCGCCAAGCCAAAGGTGAGCGCGGCGACCATCCCGGCGGCAAGGGACAAGGGCAGGGCCAGCCGCACCGCACGCACCGCCAGATCCCTCCGACCCGCACCAAGGCTGCGCCCGACCACGCTCGACAGAGCCATGGACAGGCCCCAGAACAGCGGCCAGGTCACGGCCTCCAGGCCGCCAAAGCCAATCCCCAGGGCGGCATTCACCTCGGGTCCCAGGGGCGAGACGGCGACCCGCAGCAGCACCTGGTAGACCAAGGCATAGGCCGCGATGTTCAGCGCTATGCCAAGGCCAACCAGCGCAGGTAGGTGGTGGTGAGGCTTGCCGTAGCCCCATCAAGGCCCAGCCAGCCCGCAACAGGGCCCGCCGACAGGGCCAGGCCAGCGAACACGAGGATCCCGATGAGGGTGGCCCCGACCAGGCTGTTGCCAAGTGCTACACGGCGTCCCTCGACGTCGCCAGCGCCACTGCGCCGGGCGATGATCGGTCCAGCCCCGGCACTGGTCAGGGCAAAGAAGGCAAAGAGCAGGATCGCCACAAAGGTGCAAGAGCCGATCGCGGCCTGTGCCGGGGTGCCCAGCCACTGGACCGACACCTGGTCGATCACGCGAAAGGCGCTGTTCAGGACCGCCGAGGCGGCAGCCGGCAGCGCCAGGGCAAGCAAGGACCGAGCGGTGACCGGGGCCATGGTCCCAGTCGAGGCGGCAGAAGACGGCACGGACGCTCCAGCCGATGCCATCTACTCCGACACAGTGGAGCTGACCGCTGTCCCGACCGGAGCCAGGACCTCATCCACCCGATTTGTCGACAGTCGGATCATGCCCGCACGACTGATGAGCACGCTGATCTCGTCCGCGCTGCCACGCAACACTGCGTCGGTATTGACAAGGGTCAACGCGATATACCCACTGGTTCCAAAGTCGCTCGCCGGATTTCGGACCCAGCCTCGGGGGCTGAACACGACGCTGTCCTGGCTGCCCCCACTCCCCGGCCCAGCCAAGGTCCCCCACTGTCGCAAGCAAGCATCGGCCGACTGCCGATTGCCCCCCTTGCCGATGTCGACCTGACCCTCGCTCATGTCATCGTCCGTGCCATCCTCAGCCGAGTCGTCTGGGAGCGTGTCCCAGCGAGACGAGCCGCGCGAGCTGTTGCCAATCTGCAGATTCCATTGGCCCCCATAGGTGCGGCCATCCGTACAGTCCCCGGCGCTGCTCACCAAGGCCAGGCGCGTCTCGCGGTTGGTGTTCACCGCGAGCTCCCGCAGCTCCATCAGGTCGCCCCGAAGCTGCTTGGCGGCCCGCACCGTGCGAAAGCGGGGGAGCTGATCGCGCACGCTGCCGTAGCCGAGCGCGGTGAGCAAGGCGATTACACCCAGGACGATCGCGACCTCGGCCAGGGTGAAGCCCTGGCGGGTCCGACAGCCCCGATCACAGACGCGCCGGACGGGGTCCGGCGCGTCAGACTGGCTTGGGCGAGGGCTCAGAACACCTCCATCCAGGCGAGCGAGGCGGTACCCAGGAAGGGATCGCCCTGCGCCGCTTGAAAGCCGATATCGCTGGACCCGTCCATGCTGGCGTTGTGAATGCCGAACACCAGGTTGCCTTGCTCGGTCACCGTGATCCCCGACACATAGCCGGTCTCTTCTTCGTAGGCGGTGTCCGTGGCGTCCACCGCTCCATCGCCGTTGGTGTCCATGCCGGGCGCGCAGTCATCATAGGCGATGCCATAGACACGGCCCGTGCCTCCGTCGCAGACATCAGCGGCCGGAACCCAGGTCGAGAAGTACACCACGCCAGCGTAGATGATCGGATCACCGGTCAAGCCCTCGCCCGCGTCCAGCGTGTACACACCCGCCGCACCACAGTCCGAGATGCCATCCACCGTAAAGCTGGTACACGAGGACGGGTTGGTGTCTCGCACCGCGAAGAAGTAGCCGTTGTCCGACGAGGTCCGCTGGTAGGGCGAACCGGTGCCCCAGTACACGCCCAAGGACCCATCGCTGAACCACGAGGTGGTCGCCGCGTAGTAGACCTCGGGTCGGGTCGTCAGGCCACCATCGTCGATCGGATCGTAGAAGGGCTTCCAGGTCAAGGCATCGGGAGTGGCGGGGTTGAAACAC
>JAADHA010000371.1:0-4264 GCA_013152105.1 Oligoflexia bacterium
CCGCTTCCGCGCCTGATCCGTGGGCCGAACCCACGCCCACACCCACACCTGCGCCCACACCCGAACCTACGCCCACGTCAGGTGACCAATGATCACGACTCTGCTGGCCTTGTCGCTTACGCTCTTGACCCCGAACGCCGGCGCCCAGGCCCGTCGCATCGTGATCGAGGAAGAAGTGATCAGGGGCAAGATCCGCAAGCCCGAGGTCACTCTCTTTGTCGCCCGCCAGAACCTGGACACCGACTACCAACTCGAGCTGCATAAGTCGTTTCTGCCCAGGGTCATCAACAGCGTGAACAAGAAGCCATTTTGAGCACCTGGCGCACCCCGAACATCTTGTTTGCGACCCCCTGACAGCGTTCTCACAACCCCTCGGTGACAGGGTTGTCCCAGTTGTGTAGAGTCCAGCAGTCGCGGCTGAAGACAGGCGTTGCGATCTTCTGATCGTGCCCGGACTTCAGCCGGCACGGTGAACCCCACCAAAACCACCCTTCCGTCAGCACCCCCTCTGGAGGCCGTTCATGTCCTTCCTCGTCAACGCCATGCACAAGGGTGGCCCCTTCATGTGGGGCATCCTGGTTGCAGCTATCTTCGCTCTGGCCATCTCTTTCGAGCGCCTCTACTACATCATCCTTCGCGCCAACATCAACGGGACCGCCTTCATGGCCCAGGTGCAGAAGCTGATCATGGCCAACAACATCGACCGCGCCATCAAGCTCTGCAACGCCGAACCCAACGCAGCGCTGCCCAAGGTTCTCAAGGCCGGCCTGACCCGCGCCAATCGGTCCGAGCAGGAAATCCAGAACGCGGTCGATGAGTCCATCCTTGAAGTCTTCCCCAAGCTGAACAAGCGGACGCCCTTCCTGCCGATGCTGGCCAATGTCGCCACGCTGACCGGTCTGCTCGGCACGATTCAGGGTCTGATCCTGGCGTTCGAAGCTGTGGCCCACGCCTCGGCCGAGACCAAGCAGACCATGTTGGCGGCCGGTATCTCCACCGCCATGTTCACGACGGCGGCCGGCCTGGTGGTCGCGATCCCGACCCTGGTGCTGCACTCCATCGTGCAGAGCCGCACGGTCAAGATCCAGGATGAGATCGACCAGTTCGCCCTGAAGACCGTCAACCTGTTGGCTGCTCGCCGTCGCGGCACGCTGAAGGATCAGGGCGCTGGCGCTGCCGCCACGGTCTGATCGGTAGCGGAAAACCGGACGCCCCGGACCACCCGCAGCCTCAGGCCGCTGGGCTCCGGGGTGCCCCTTTCCCTCCTCTCTTGTTTCCCTCTGGAGCTTCACCATGCCCGTCAAGCGACGTGTCGAGCAGGCCGAGGATCTGAACCTGGTTCCGGTCATGAACCTGGTCACGATTCTGATCCCCTTCTTGCTCATGGCTGCCGAATTCGTCAGCCTCGCGGTCATCGACAGCACGCTGCCGGCGATCGGGCCTCCCCAGCCTGTTGATGAAGAGCCGGACAAGCCGCCCCTGAATCTCAGCCTGGCCATCACAGAGCAGGGCATCACGGTGCTGGGCGCTGATTTGGTGCTGCATCCCGACGGTGCGCCACCTGTGGTCGAGGGCGAAATCCGCCCCCCCACGGTGCCTTGCACCAGTGGTGGTGTGTGCACGGGGCTGAAGGACTACGACTGGACCGAGCTGACTCGCATCCTCGCCTTGATCAAGGACGAGTACCCCGACGATGAGAACGTGATCCTCGTGCCGGACCAGCGCACCAAGTACGAGCTGGTCGTGAAGGCCATGGACGCCAGCCGCGAAGATAGTGACAATCGTGGACCTGACGGTGAGCCGCGCCTGCTATTCCCCTTCGTTGTCATCGCCGGTGGCGCGATCAACTGATCGCTCCGACCGCTCCACCTGCATCTTCAGGAAGATCACATGGCTCTCACGAAGGCAAGACGCCCCGAGGGTAATTCGGACCTGAACATCACCTCGATGATGGACATGATGACCATCATCCTGGTGTTCCTGCTCAAGTCCTACTCGACCAGCGACATCTCGGTAGCACCCAGCGAACAGCTTCAGCTACCCACCTCGTCCACCAAGGAAGCTCCCGAGCTGTCGGTGAACCTGGTCGTCGCCAAGAACCAGATCGTCGTGGACGGCGTGCCGGTTCTGGAGTTGACCACCGTTCCAGACGAAGATCACCCAGGCGAACCGATGGTTGCGGTGCCCGAGGATGAGAAGAAGGGTCAGGTGGTGACAAAACTATACGATCGGCTCTTGGAGAAGGCTGAAGCGGCCAAGGGACTGGCTGAGCAGTCGGGGAATGCCGAGCATGCGTTCAAGGGACGCATCTTGATTCAGTGCGACAAAGAGATGCCTTTTGCCGTGCTGCGCGAGGTCATGTACACCGCCGGCCAAGCCCAGTTCGGCGAGTTCAAGTTCGTCGTCTACAAGGCGGAGTAAGGGGCTGACTCTTGATGGACTTGGCCAACTGCCGCGTCTTCATTGCCAACGACCCGGAGCACGCCTTGCGTGGCTTCGGGGTTGTCGTCTATGGTGTAAGGGTGGTTAGTGCTCTTCAGATGCGGTGCTGTGGTACCGCGTGCGCCCAGTCCCCCAGTCGGGCTACTGCCCTTCGGTGCCGCATGGATGACCTGCCAGTTTTTGTGAACCGCAACGCTTCGACGTGGTCAGTGACTGCGTCTGGCAGGCTGCGGTGTCCGTCACGACGGGTCTCGGCTTGTGCTAGGGTCTTCGCTCTGCCACCATCGGGACAAGGGATGTCGACGAATGGCTGAACGGGTTGCAAGCAAAAGGAACTTGCCAAAGGTGCTCCGGATCGGTGTGCTTCATGGCGGCAAGGTGGTCCAAGAACGCCTGGTTCGCCCTGGCGCTGATGTCACGATCGGGGAGTCTCCGCGCAACACCTTTGTGGTCAGCGGTAAGGGCGTGCCAAAGCGGTACACACTCTTCGTGGCCCGGGGCTCGCGCTACCAACTCGCCTTCACCGCCGACATGGACGGCAAGGTCGCGCTGGACCAGGGTGTGGCCACCTTCAAGGATCTGCGGGCCAAGCCGGCGACGCACAAAAAGGGCGGCGCCTGGTCGATTGCCTTGTCCGAGCAAAGCCGGGGCAAGATCTCGCTGGGCGAGCTCACGGTCTTGTTTCAGTTTGTCCCGGCGCCGCCTGAATCGGCGCGGCTGATTGGTGCCACGGACTTTCGTCCCAAGCTCATCGATGATGACGATCCGGTCTTCCTGGGCTTTCTGGCGCTGTTCTCGGCCATGGCTGCGGTCCTGATGGTCTATGTCTTCAACACGGAACCCGTTGATCTGGTGAAGCCGGGCGAGATCCCGGACCGCTTTGTCGACATGATCATCAACGACACGCCGCCGAAGGAAGCGGAAGAAGCTCCGCCGCCGTTGGAATCAGAGGACGGCAACATCGTCCAGAAAGAAGTGGAGCCCGAAGAAGCAAAGCCCAAGGAACGCAGGTCCGAGCCCAAGACCGAAGCCGAAAAGCAGGCAGCGGCCGCAGCGGCCGCGGCAAAGAAGCGTGAAGACACAATCCAAAGCTCCAAGTTGCTGATGGGTTTGATCGGGACTCGGGGGGAAAACAACTCGGGCCGCATGGTCGAGGACCTGCTGGGCGAACAGGACAACAAGTTTGGCAGCCTTCAGAACGCGCTCCAGAACGTCGATGGCGCCGCTGTCGCCAGCGAATCCAGCATCCAGGCCAACAAAGGCGCCACGGATGGCCGTGGAGCTGGTGACGCCAGCATCGGTGATATGGCCAGAGCGGGCACGGGCAACGGTGCGGGTGTGGCGGATGGGCCGGGCACCAAGGTCTCCGGTCGAGTCACCAATGACCTGGACCTGAGTGACGTAGAAGGCGGAGAAGCCGCGGGCAAGACCATCAAGCGCTACAAGGGCCAAGTGCAGAATTGCTACGAAGGTGAACTCAAGCTGAACCCCAATCTGCGGGGACGCCTGGCGGTCGTCATCAACGTCGTCGGTGGGGCCGTCCGCAGCGTGGAAGTCGAAGACAACGGGACCGGCAGCAAGGCAATCGGCGACTGTGTGAAGAGCAGGATCCGTCGGTGGCACTTCGACGCCGAGGTCACGGGGCCGGTCTATTCCACCTTCGTCTTGGAGCCCTCGGGCTGACCAGAGCCTGCTGTTGCGCGCGACGCGAGCCTGGGTTGTGAGACCTGGGCTCGCTGCTTTTTTTGTCTCAGTTCTTCACAGTGTGGCCATAGGTCGCGATCCATTCACGGCTGGCCGTCCACTCAATGATACGGTAAGA
>JAADHA010000371.1:4339-8010 GCA_013152105.1 Oligoflexia bacterium
ATGTCCCGGACAATCAGAACGCTGCTCGCCGTTGTGGCCTTGGCCGGATCTACTCCTGCCCTGGCTCAGGATCTGGTGGACACCACCACGCCCCACACCGAGACCTCGGTCAAGGTGATGATTCAGGGCGCCAAGGATGCCCTCTCCGAGATGACCGGCGCGGATCAGGCGGTCGGCAAGAACCTGGATTCTGCTGAACGCGCTGGCGATGCTTCGGGCGCCGAGTGCATTCGTGACCGGTACAGCAAGATCTCGGCGCTGATTGCGGTGTCTTCTCGGGCCCAGACCGACATGAACACCGCGCTGGCGTCCAAGCAGGATGCCCGGGCTGATCACGAATACCGAAAGATCCAGGTCGCACTCACCAAGGCGCGCCAATTCCGCGCCGAAGCCCTTGCCTGTCAAGGCGAGGGTGCCGTCGCCGACGGCCAGACCCAGGTCACCGTGAGCGCCAACCTCGGGACAACCGACGACACCCAGGGCCTCGGAGTCTCTGATGGTGTGGTAGGAATTGATCCCCCCAGAACCACCCCGTTCAACTGAGACCGGTCCCAGACCGGCACCGCACCTGCTGACTCGCTGACTCGCTGACTCGCTGACCCCTGGATGCTGATGCGCACGTCGAGTTTTCACCAGGCAACTGCCTGGGCCCTTACGCTGAGCATGTGGACCGTGACCGGCGGGATCGCCTCTGCCGCACCAGGTGACCACATTGGCAGCGACGACACCCAGATCATTCCCGCTGTGGAATTGGGTGCCTTCCATCGGACCAATTCCTACCTCCAAGAAGGCGTAGCTGGGGGCGGTAGCCCCGTTGTGGGGGGCACGGCGCTCGTGCTGTCACCCAGCCTGGGCATCCGGGCGAAGAATAGCGATCTGATCTTCAGCTTCGACCTGCTTTACCAGGCTCGGAAGTACCTTGAAAGCCGAGTAATCAACCTCGATCGCTTCAACGATGTGTCGCTGAACAGCAGGCTGGATCTCTTCCCGGACGGGCAGATCGGCTTTCGAGTTGGTGACAAGTTCTCGGTGTCGGGGCACGAAGCCGAGGACCCGGACGGACTCAGCGCCAGTGCCTATCAACAGCACCTGGTCAACGACCTTGGGGCCTATGTCTCGGTCCATCCTGGCGGCCCACTCGAACTCAATGTCGGTGGTCGGCTCCAGGCTGACAAGTGGGATGTACCCCCGGAATTCAAGGCGTCTGGCTCTGGATTGGATCTGGTCAGCAGCCTGACGGGTGCCGACCTGAACACCCGGATCGGCTATGGCCCTTCGTTGCGGGGTGAGTGGCGATTCTTCCCCAAGACGGCGGTGGTTGGAGAATTCGACTACCAGTGGTTCAACTGGGCGGACAACATCGTCGATGCGCAGGGTGACAACGTCAGCGGGGACGAGGTCGGTGACTACCTGGGTATTCCAGACGGGAAACTCTGGCGTGCCAAGACCGGACTGCGCGGCAGGGTGACGCCCAAGTTGGTGGTCGGCGTGTTGGCTGGTTTTGGGCAGGCAATCTACGATGAAGCCTCGGTCACCAACCAGGCGACGAATCTCGGCATCGGCGGCAGCAGCGAATTCGCTGACTCGGTCGGCTTTGGATCGGACCTCAAGTCTTTTCCAGCCGGCTTGTTGGCAGAAGTCGAAGGAAAGTACGACATCGTCAAGGACCAGTCCGTCAAGGTGAGCTACGGACGCGACTTTCAAGATGTCTACTTCACGAACTACGTCAGCTTCGATCGCGTGCTGGCTGCCTACGAAGGCCTCTTCGCCAGGCGGTTTGGCGTGAACAGCAGCTTCCTCTTCCGAAACGAGCGCTACATCGGTGAGGTCACTCGGACGGACAATGTGCTCCAAGTGGACCTGGGACTGAAATACCTGGTGCAGGATTATCTCACCGTGAACCTGGGCACTGGTTGGCAGCGCCGTGCCAGCGCCGACGGCGCCCATCCCGAAATCGAGTACGATGATTTCCGGGTCCAGGGCGGGGTCGGGTTCACCTACTGACTGGATGGCAGCCCCACGGGGGCGCGCGCGCCGGGCTCTTCGGGCCGGGCTCTTCGGGGGCCGGGCTTCGGCTTCTGGGCGTTCAGTAGCGGGGCTTGCAGGCCCAAGCAGCGGCGGTCTCTACGATGTCGTCGATGCTGGTGTAGCGGGCTTGCCACCCCAGGCTCAGGCGGATCTTGTCGGCCTTGGCGTACAGGGCCGGTGGATCGCCTTCGCGGCGCGGCGCTGGATGGTGGGGCACCGGCTTCCCGAGTACTCTCTCGACCGATGCGATGACCTCGAGGACCGTGGTTCCAAGGCCCGTTCCCACGTTGTAGGCATCGCCAGGATCGCCGTCCAACATCCGCTGCATCGCCAGCAGGTGGGCGCTGGCTAGATCGTGCACATGGATGTAGTCGCGGATGCAGGTGCCGTCGCGAGTGTCGTAGTCGCTACCATACAGGGCCAGGGCAGGGCGCTGCCCCAGAGCGGCGTGGAGCGCCAGGGGGATGAGGTGCGTCTCGGGCAGGTGTGACTCGCCCAGGCCGTGGTCTGGCAGGGCGCCGGCGGCGTTGAAGTATCGCAGGCAAGTGACGCGAAAGCCCTCGCGGTCCCGGGCTGCTGCGAGCACTCGCTCCACCATCTGCTTGCTGTCCCCGTATGGGCTGACCGGCGCCTTGGGGTGGTCCTCGTCCAGACCCAGGTAGTGGGGCTCGCCGTAGATGGCGCAGGTGGAGGAGAACACCAGGCAGCGCACATCCGCGCTGGCCATCGCGTCGAGCAGTGCGGCCGTACCCCCCACATTTACGTCGTAGTAGCGCAGGGGGTGGGTGGTGCTCTCGCCGACCAGGCTCTTCGCCGCGAAGTGCATCACGGCGTCAAAGTGACCGGCCTGCAGGACGGCCTGCAGGCGGCCCCGGTCTCGGATGTCTCCGACGATGAGGTCGCCTTGGGCGGCCTCCGCGTAGCCGGTGGAGAGGTCGTCGTAGGTGGCAACCTCGAAGCCGGAGTCCTTCAGGGTCGCTGCACAACAGCTACCGATGTACCCGGCGCCGCCGACGATGAGGATCTTTGGGGCCATCATGTCTCCTTTAGTCAGAACCGCGCGGTCGTCGAGCGCTGTACCATAAGGTCATTTCGAAGTAACTGCATGACTTGTCAAGGGCAATCTGCTAGGATGCCCTGACGACTGACTCGTCGCGCTCGGGCGTCTCTCCCGGTCGCCCTGTGCTGTCGTCATGGAGGATGCGTGGCCCGCGCTGGCACTGACAAACTGACTGGCTCCAAGGTCCGCAAGACGACGAAATCGCGGTCGCGTGCTGGCTCAGCAAAGACTTCGACCCGCAGGTCGCGTGCCCGCAAGACCTCTGCCCGGTCTGTGGCCGCCTCGCGTTCGCCAGGTGCCGGTCATTCGCTCGTCGACCGTGCCCGGCCGGCTGTCCTGCTGCTGGGGATCCTGGCCTGTGTCTATGTCGTGGCGGCCCTCTCCACCTACAGCCCCTTGGACCCCTCCTTCACTCGGGCAAGTGGCTCGACGGTGAGCAACGCGGCGGGTCCGATGGGCGCGTGGGTCGCCGACTTCGGCTACCAGCTTCTGGGCTATGGGGCGTGGAGCGTGGTCCCCGTGGCCGTCGCCCTGTCGCTCGTGCTGGCTCGCCGCTCTATCGGTGGTCTGGGGGCTCTGGCTG
>JAADHA010000574.1:0-4895 GCA_013152105.1 Oligoflexia bacterium
GGCGCCTCAGTGCCACCACTCCCAGCTTCCGTCGTCGGGGTCACGCACTGGGCGCCGGGCGCTGGAGCCGTCCCCCGGCGCCTGCCACCAGGCCACCTGTTCTTCGCCGGCGCGCCAGCACAGCCACACCGGGTTCCCCCGCAGCAGGGCAGGGAAGTGGACCCGGCTGGGTTGGATCCCGATGACCTCGACGCCCAGCAGGGCAATCTCTTCCAGGATCTGCCTGGCCTGGTCCCGGGTGTGCAGCGCGTCCTGGTTCAGGGCCTCGCGCTGGTCGGCGCGGATCCCCTGCCTTCTCAGCTCGGCGCGCATGGCCCGGTGTGCGGCTGCCAGGGCGTCGACCTGGGTCAGGCGAGGCGCGAGCGTGGGCAGCAGGGCCGTGGCTTCAGCCGGCGTGAAGTAGCGCGAGCGCTCGGGCGAGGGGAGATCTTGCGCCAGGTTCGGCTCCAGGACTCGCGGGGGCACGCGGGCTAGCGGGCGGCCGGGTAGGCTGCGGGGCGTTCATCGCGCTCTAGCCCATCCGGCTCGCTCCCGGTCGCTTCCCCGACGATTCACCGCCTGGACCCGCATCGTGCCCCGCCATCCCGCCCTCTCCCCGCGCATCACCACGATCCCAGCGGGCGTGTTCTCGACCGTCGCGCACCGGATCGCCGCCCTGAAGCGGGCGCACCCCGACATCACGATCTACCCCCTGCACATCGGCGACACCTGGCGCGAGCCCCCCGCGGGCTGTCGCCTGCAGGACCTGGTGGACCAGCCTGCTGGCATCCATCGCTACGGTCCACCCCTGGGGCAGCCGACCCTTATTCAGGCCATCGCCGACCGGCGCGGCGTGGACCCACGGCGGATCATGGTGAGCGTGGGCGCGACCGGCGGGCTGTCCAGCGCGCTGGGTGCCCTGCTGGAGCCCGGCGACCAGGTCATGCTGCTCGCACCCTACTGGCCGCTGATCCGCGGAATCGTCCAGACGCGCGGCGGGATGGCGGTCGACGTGCCCTTCTTCGCGACCCCGCCGGGGGCCGAGCCGCTGCCGGAGTCGGTCGAGGACCGGCTGGCGCCCTGGCTGACAAAGCGCACCGTGGCGCTCTACCTCAACTCGCCCAACAACCCGACCGGTCGTGTCCTGACTCGGGCCGAGCTCGATGCGGTGGCGCGCTTCGCCCGGCGGCACGACCTGTGGCTGCTCGCCGACGAGGTCTACGAGGACTTCGCCTGGGCCCGACCCCACGTGCCCCTCGCGTCGGTGGATCCCGATCGTACCATCGCGGCCCACAGCTTCTCCAAGGCCTATGGCATGGCCGGAAACCGGGTCGGCTTTGTCATCGGACCCGAGGATCTCCGCGTGATGGCACAGCTCCGCAAGGTCCACATGCACGCCAGCTACTCGGCGCCGGTGGGACCGCAGATCTGCGCGGAGCGCGTCCTCCGCCAGGGCGGCGACTGGCTGGTGTCGGCCTCGGCCGCCTACCGACAGGCGGGCGAGGTGGCCGCCGCGGCGCTGGGCCTGCCCCCTCCCGAGGGGGGCACCTTCCTGTTCGTGGATGTCTCCAGCCGGCTCGACGAGCGAGGCATGCAGGGCTTTCAGGAGGACGCCATCGATCGCCATCTGCTGGTCGCGCCAGGCTCTTCCTGCGGGCGTCACTACGCGAGCTGCGTCCGGATCTGCTTCACCTCGGCGCCTCCCGAGCAGATGGCAGCGGGCGTCGAGGTCCTGGCCGGCATGTTGCGGTAGGCTCAGGCTCCTGCCCGCCCATCTGACCCGATCCCTGGGGACCCGATGCTCTTGTTCTTGATCGCGACGGGGACCGTGCTGGCCCAGAGCGCGGCGGCGGTGAGCACGCCGGACCTCAACGCGCAGCTCATGCGCCCCACGGTCGACGGGCAGCGCACGCTGTGGGTCGACGACGCCACCTTCTACCGGGTCCTGCGCCCCACGGCGCGGCTACTCGTGCAGTACCTCAACGATCCCCTGGTCTATCGAACGGCGACCGGCGACCGGCTCGCCGTCGTGTCGGACGTGGTCCAGGCTGACGCCCTGCTCGGCCTGGGGACGGGCCGCTTGAGCCTGGGCGTGGATGTCCCGGTCTATGCCTACACCGCGGGCACTGGCGGCCGGGAGACCGGGCTGGGGGACCTCGCAGCGGATTTTGAGCTCGGGATCCTCGACCCGCAGAAGGGGCCGCTGGGCCTCGCCCTCCAGGGGCGCCTGATGCTGCCCACCGCGACCGTACAGACCTCGCTCGGATCGCCCGGCCTGGGCTACGAGGTCGGTGCGATCCTCGACCTGCGTGTGGACGACACCCAGCTTGTGCTCAACGCCGGCACCCGTGGCTTGCCCGAAGCCGTGTTGGAGAATGTCACCTTGCACGACCAGGTCTACGGCCGCCTGGCGCTCGCCCAGTCCCTGCTCGATGGTGACCTGGCCGGCGTCGCGGCCGAGCTCACGGCCCACGCCAACTACTCGGCTCCGCTCGACAACCCGGCCGCCCTCCCGGTCGAGGGCATGCTCAGCGGCTACCTGCGCGCGGGAAGCCTGACCTTGCGGGCGGGCGGCGGGATGGGCTTCACCAATGCCGTTGGGGCTCCCGATTTCCGCGCCCTGCTGGCGATCGGTTTCGAGCCTCCCAATGTCGCGGATCGCGATCACGACGGTATCGTCGACGAGATCGACGACTGCCTGAACCAGCCCGAGGACTTCGACGGCTATCGCGACGCCGACGGCTGCCCCGACCCGGCGACGATGGTGCATGTGCGCTTCGTCGACGAGGACGGGCGCCGCATCGACGGGGTTCGTATGGCCATTGACCAGGGCCAGGGCTTCAAAGAGCACGACCCCGTCCGATCGGTCCCCGTGCATCCGGGCAGCTACGCCTTGCAGGCCGCCGTGCCGGGCTTCGTGCCGCTACGGACCCGGATCGACGTTCCCCAGGCCGAAGACGCCGACATCACCAGGGTGATGGTCCGTCCCAACGGCGTGCTGGAGGTGCGGGTCGTGGACCCGAATGGACGCCCGCTAGCGGCGCGTTGGTCCCTGGATGGGGGCGATCGTGGGCGGGTCGGCGCCACCTCGCCCAGCGTCACGGTCAAGGCCGGCGAGCACGCTATCGTGGCCACCGCCAACGGCTTCCGCCCGGCCGCCATCACCGTCAAGCTCAAGGCCGACACGCACAAGGTCGTAGAGGTCGTGCTGGTGCCGTCCCGCGTGGTCGTCACCGCTGACCGCATCGAGCTTCGGGAAAAGGTCTTCTTCGACCTGGACAAGGCGAGCATCCGGCCCGAGAGCTTCCCCTTGCTCGACGAGGTCGTCGCAGTCATGCGGCAGAACACTGAGATCCGTCGGGTGCGGATCGAGGGTCACACCGACGAGCGAGGAAGCGAGGACTACAACCAGCAGCTCTCCGACCAGCGGGCCGCCAGCGTGCGGCGCTACCTGGTCGATCACGGCATCCAGGCAGACCGGCTCCGCAGCGTCGGCCTGGGCGAGACCAAGCCCCTGGACCCCGGCCACGACGAGGCGGCCTGGTCCCAGAACCGCCGGGTGGAGCTGTGGATCGAGGATCGGGCGCGTTGAGGGACCGGGTGGGGATGCGATCTCGGACAGCGTGTTAGCCAGACTTCGCGGGAGTCGTCGCTGTGATGGAGTGCCTGTGCGCGTCTTGCTGCTGAATCCCGCGATCCGGGCCGAGCAATTCGGGCGCTTCGCCGGCCTGCTCGAAGCCATGCCCTGTGTGGGGATCGCCTACGTCGCGACCTTTTTGGCCCAGGCGGGGCACGATGTCCGGGTCTACGACGACTTCGCCATGCGCGGCGGCCCCAGTGCGGTGCTCGCTGAGATCGAGCGCTTTCGTCCCCAGGTCTTCGGCGCGTCGGTCCTGACGCCGGTCGCGCCCGCCGTGATCGAGTTGATGCGTACCATTCGCCAGCGCTGGCCGGACATCCGCATGTTCGCCGGGAACATCCACGCGGACCTCTTTCCCGAGGAATTCGCTGGCTTGTGCCAGGCCGTTGTACATGGCGAGGGCGAGCAGGCCGCGGTCGAGCTGCTCGCCGCCTGGCAGGAAGGCCGATCCGGCCAGGGCATCGCCGGGGTCACCGTGATCGACGGGGACAAGCTGGTGCGCGGGCCGTCGCGGGCGCTGGAGACCGACCTCGACGCCTACCCCTTTCCCGACTGGCGCCTGTTGCCCTACCAACGCTACAGCCTGCTGCCCCTGGGGACCATCGCGCGGCCCATCGTCGCCGTGGCGGCCAGCCGGGGTTGCCCCTTTCACTGCACCTACTGTGCCCTCGAGAACCAGGGCAAGGTCTACCGCAAGCGGTCCGTCAGCAACGTCGTGGACGAGATCGAGTACGACGTCAAGCACCTCGGCGTGAAGCAGATCGGCTTCATGGACCCCATCTTCCCGATGGGCCGGCGGCACGCCATCGACTTCTCGCGTGAGATGATCCGGCGCGGGCTGCACGAACGGGTGGTGTGGCTGAGCGAACTTCGCACCGATGTCGTCGACCGCGAGTCCTTGCAGTGGATGGCTCGCAGCGGGTGTCGGCGCCTGGTCTTTGGCATCGAGAGCGGGGTCGACGCGCTCTTGGAGGGTGTGCACAAGGGCCAGACCACCGACGGCTGTCGTCAGACCATCCGGTGGTGTCGCCAGGCCGGGATCACCACGGTGGGTCTGTTCATGATCGGCCTGCCGGGGGAACAAGCCCACCAGACACAACAGACCATCGACTATGCGTGCAGTCTAGAGCTGGACTTCGCCAAGTTTGCAATTACCGTGCCCTTTCCGGGCAGTGAGATCTATGAACAGATGGCCAGGGACGGCAAGCTCTCGGGTCGGGACTGGGAGAACTACACCACCTTCAACCCGGACCAGGCCAATATCGTCATCGTGTCC
>JAADHA010000574.1:4940-9203 GCA_013152105.1 Oligoflexia bacterium
TTCTACCTGCGGCCTCGAATGATCGCCCACCACTTGTTCCACATTCGCTCGGTCGACGCCCGCCAGATGGCGAACGGGCTGTGGTCCGTCCTGCCCGATCTGCCAGTCATCGCCCGCCGTCGGGTCTGGTCCAGGGTGCAGCGGGCGCGGCAATAGCCCCCATCTTGATGGCGTCGGTCTGTCGAGTTTGCCAGGGGTCGAAGCATCAAGCGACGTTCACGACGGGGTGCTCGCCCTCAGCCCCCCAGAAGCCGGGCCCGTGCCGCGATCAGGCCGGCCAGCAGGCCCGGGTCTTCCGACAGCTCTGGCAGGTCCTCGCGCGCCGGGCTGCCCACCGGGTGCATCGGCGTACCGTCCTGGTGGACGCGCAAGGCGGCGCGCTGGGCGATGAGCCAGCTCAGGCGGAAATCCTCGCCCGGCGAGCTGGGGGAGAGCGTGAGCTGCGGCACGATCCCGCCGCCGTCGCGGTGGGTCAAGCGGTGCCCTTCCGGTGTGGTCCACACCAGATTGGTGAGCTGCACAGCGTAGCCATGCTCCGGGTCGGCTCGCAGCGCCTGGGCATAGCCCTTGCCCCAGGTCGGCGAGCCTACGACGATGGCGGCTGCCCGTTCTTGGAGGGCGCCGGCCAGCACCTCGGCGGCCGAGGCGGTGCGCCCGTCGACCAGGACCACCGGGAGCACGCCCTCCAAGGCGTGCCCGGGTACGGCCTGGTTCCACTCGGCCAGGGGTGCGCCGGTGACCGGGTCGGTGTCGGGCCCGGTCTCGGGCAGGACGCGCCCCGAGACCTGCGCCAACCAGCCATCACAGACGAAGCGGTCGGCCACCTGGACGGCGGCGTTGACATCGCCCCCGGGGTTGCCGCGAAGATCGAGCACGACGGCCCGGATCCGGTCCGAGACGGGGTCCAGCAGGGCGTCGAAGCTGGCCTCGGTCGTGGGCTTGAAAGTGGTGATTCGGGCGTAGGCGATGCCCGCCTCCTCGTCGATCCAGGGCGTCCAGGCGTTGTCTGGACCCCTCGCCAGGCCCGACACGGTCTCGGCTTGGACCGATCCGCGCCGCAGGCTGAGCTCGAGTGCCTGCCCTCCTCGCTTCAGGCCGACGAGGACCACTGAGCCCGGTTCGCCCGCCAGTGCCTGGGTCGCGGCGTCGAGCCGACGCTCGGCCGGCAGATCGGCGAGCACCAGGCGAGGCTTCTGACCGATCCACTCAACCACGTCGTCCTGGTGGACCCCGCCGGTCCAGGCGGGGGGGTCCAGCAGCGGGCGCCGCACAGTGACCTGGCCATCGGTCTGGTCGAGATCGACGCCGACACCGACGCGGACCCCAGCGTTGTGGTCCTCCCAGGCACTGATCCCCGCGGGCCACACGGCGCGGGTCCAGGGATCGAGCGCACCGAGGGCGCCAGCGACCCACTCGTCGATGACCACCTGCTGGGGCAGCTCGACCTGGTCGGCGATGGCGAGGGCGGCGTCGAGGTCGGTGATGGCGCTGTCCAGGTCGGTGGCGGTGGCGGGTGGCCAGGCGAGGTTGGTCACCTTGGGCCAGGCGGCGCGGGCACCATCGGTGGCGACGAGCCAGGTGAGTCGCTGGCGGCCCGCTCGGCTGAGCAGGGACCAATCCGGGACATCGACGTACTCTGCGTCAACTCGACCCAGCAGCGCAGCGGCCGCGGCCCTCTGGATCCCGGCCTGGGCGGTGCGCGTGTCGGCCAGGCCAGGCCCATAGGCTTGGGCCAGGGCGGCCCGGGTCGCTCGCTCTTGCCAGGACGCCGCATCTTCGGGGCGGTCGGCGAGCAGCTCGGCGAGGATCTGCCAAGCCTCGATGGCCGTGTTCGGGGGCGCCTGCTCGGCCGCTGATCCGAGCTGGTGGGCCAGATCCAGGAAGACGGGGTCGTCGGGCCAGGCGGTGAGCGCGGCCGAGAGATGCGCCGCCGCCCCCGAGAGGTCGCCGTCGCGGATCCGCTGCTGGACGCTGTTCTGCAAGAGCTTGTGGCTGGCGCTGGAGAGGGCGCGCCGCTGGGCATCGACCGCTGCCCAGCGATCCAGTTCAGCCACCAGGGGCTGTTGCGCCGGATCCGTGAAGGGGGCGAGGTTCGGGTCCGCAGCCAGGCGCACGGCCTGTGAGAGGTCTCCCGAGAGCACCGCCCGCGCGACGTCTTCCGCGGTCGGGGCAGGAGGCGCTGAGGAACAGCCGCTCAAGGCGAACACGAACATCAGGGCAGACAGAAGCACGGCGCCAGTCTGCCACATCCCGGAGCCCCTGTCGGGCGGGGCGCCCATGTGCCGCCGAAGCTAAGGTGCCGGCGATGTCCGAGCCTGTCCACCCCTCGCAGAGCCGCGTCGAGCGAAGCCTGCTCGCCGTGCTCGCCGCGGCCATCCTCGTGCTGCTGGCACCCGCGGCCCTGCGCAGCCCGGACGGAATGGAGATCATCGGCCGGATCGGTGAGGGACACCTCGACCTCGACCAGTGGCCTCCGCTGTGGCCCGGCCTGGTGTGGCTGGGGGGGCTGGTGATGCAGCCGGTACACGCGGCCTGGCTGATCGGCCTGTGCGCTGCCGCCGCGACCGCGGTGCCGATCCACCGCTTGGCTGGGGCCATTGGGGGTCGGGTCGCCGCCCGCGCCGCCGTGCTCACCTGGGCCATCCTGCCCGCTGTCCAGAGCCACGCCTCGGTCCTCGACGCGCGTCCCCTGAGCTGGCTTCTGCTGACCTGGACGGCGGCCCTGGTGGCCGAGGCTGCCCGGGGCTGGCGGTCCTGGGGGATCGTGTTCCTGCCCGCGGCCTTGGCACCCCTGTGCCGCCCGGAAGCGGTCGCCGCCATCTTCGTGGCCCTCGTCGCGGGACTGCTGCTGGGTGCGCCGCGTCGACGCCTGGTGAGCGCCGCGGCCCTGGCCTGTGGACCGCTGGCCCTGGTCAAGCTGCTCTCGCCAGGCGGACGTTCCCAGTGGGAGGGCCTCTGGCTGCCCTGGTCGCAGACCTGGCCCGGCCTGGACTTCGTCGCCCTCAACGGCGCCGCGAACGCGGGCACGCACTACCGCGCCTTCGCGCTCTCCATGCTGGACGCCGGCCTCGAGTCGGTGCCCTTCGCGCCCCAGCGCCTGCTGCCCATGGTCGGCCCAGACATCCCCTTGCTAGTGAAGGGCATGGTCGGCAGCACCGGGCTGGTGGTGCTCGCCCTGGCGGCGGTCGGCACGGCGGGCCTGATCAAGCGCCAGCCCCGGGGGTTGCTGCTGTTCGCCGCGGTGATGGCGCCGCTGTTGGGACTGCTGCTGCTACCGATGGCCTGGATGCAGGCCACGCTAGAGGCCAACGTCCTGTGGACGGCCCCGCTCAGCCTGGCCATGGCCGGTACCGCGCTGGCTTCGGGTCTTCGCCGACTGCCACTCCGCCAGCGGCCGCGCCTTGCCGGGTGGATCTACCCCTTGCTGCTGGTCGCCCTTGTCAGCCTCGAGACCCGCCTGAGCCCCTGGCGCAGCGAGCCTCCCCTGTTCCTGGAGGGCACCGAGTGCGCCGACCGTATGGTCGCCCTGCTGGCCGCGAACCCACCGGCCACCGGCCAGGTCGCCTGTACCATCACCGGCCGCGCCATCGTGCGCCGGGCAGGGCTCGTGCCCATTGCTCTCCCCTCACGCTGGGAAGAGTGGCATCCCGTAGACGACATCGGCGTGCTCATCAGCTCGACCGACCTGGGAGGCAACGACGGCGGGCGCGGGCTGGACCTGCTGATGGATGGCGCGTGGAAGGTTCGCGCCGTCAGCCAGGACATGGGCGGAGGGCCGCCAGAGGAGCGCGACCCGGAACAGCCGCCACAACCCGGCCCGCAGGCCGGTCTGTTCTGGTATCTCTACCTGGGCCGGTGATCGGGGTGCTGGCGGAGCACGCGCCGTCGGGTAGACCACAGGATCCTCCCTGCAGCTCAGCGCTCGAGCTTCCGAAGGCGCGCCACCGCGGGGTGGTCGGCGGGCCAGTCCCTGACGTCCGCCAGGCGCTGGGCGGCGAACAGGGCAGCGATGCGGTCGCCGGGAGAAGGCCCGTCCACGGCCAGGTCCAGCAGGGTCGGCAACAGGTCCACACGCTGGGCCGCCGCGCCCTCCAGGGCAAGCAAGCCGGCGACACCGGGCTCGGACCAGACGCCATCGGGAAGCGGGCGCCCCCGGTCGACATCCGCCGCCAGCCGAGCGGGTCGCTGGTAGCTGTCGTCCGGTGGCTGGGCGGCCATTCGCAAGCGCGCAATGGCCAGGCTCAGCGGCAGGGGACCACGATG
>JAADHA010000065.1 GCA_013152105.1 Oligoflexia bacterium
CTGTACTTCGCGGCCCAGATTCTGCTGGCGCTGAGCAGCGCAGCGCAGGGCGGACCGAGCTGATCTGCCCGCCGCGCCAACCGGGTCCTGCGACATCCAGACGCAGACCAGGACCGGGCCGGGCGAGCCCCCGCTTTAGTCCGAGCAGTCCCCAGGGAGTTGGTCCTTCACGCCCTGATCACACCAGGCCGTCGCGTCCTGGCTGTAGGGGCCCGCGTAGGGGTCGACAAGGATGCCTGAGCCAGTGGTCCCGTCCACCTGCTGTAGCTCGAAGTGCAGGTGCGGCATGGAGCTGTAGCCGCTGCTGCCGACCAGCCCCAACTGGTCGCCCCGCGAGACCGCCTGGCCCACAGCGACCGCGACACTACCCTGCGCGAGGTGCCAGTACATGGTCTGCCAGGTCCCGCCGTCGTCCGTGCTGTGGTCGATGATGACCGCGTTCGCGACGATGTCATAGCCGTCACAACTCACGTCCCCGGTCGCGAGGTCCCCGTGGCAGCGATCGTAGTGCCCGTCCTCGGCGTAGCTGACCACGCCGTCGGCCGCCGCGACGACGACCGTGTCGCTGCTGTCCATGGTCGAGAAGCCGCCGGACAAGATGTAGTCGCTGCCATCGTGACCGTCGTAGCAGTGAGGAAACGAGCGCCCCAGGTAGTCCAGGCAGATGGCGCGCCCCACCAGGCTGCCGTCCTGGTCCGCCGGGTCGTGGTCGACCCCGACCAGCGTGTTGAAGCGGTCTCGATCAACCAGGGGCAGAGCGAGCTGGATCGGCAAGCGCGCCGTCGTCGGCTCACCGGATGTCACCGTCGTGGCCGCGGTGTCGCCCCGGACCCCGCTGTCCCCATCAGCCGTCGGCCTGAGGCATCCCGCGAGGATCAGTGCTGCCAGGGCGCCCGCGAAGCCACCCATCAGTAGACCCCGAAGATGCTGAGCAGATCGACATAGCCGTCACCATCCAGGTCATCAATAAAGATCCCCCGGTCGATCCAGGAGACCCCGTAGACCGAGCCATCATCCCAGGTGTCGATACTGTCGCTGTCCGTGTTTCCATACACGTCGATGAAACAGCTCAGGCTGATCGCGATGCCCAACCCTTGCTGATCACTGCCATCCCAACCCAGGCTCAGGTGCAGGCCCTGGTTGATCTCGTTGCTGTCCGGCGCGTTGTCCCCGTTCTCGTCCCAGATGAAGGCGTCCAGGTCGCCACCCTGCCAGGAACACCAGATCATGGTGTTCTCGACCTGATCCGGGTCTTGGCAGTCCGCTTCGCCCAGCACATCGACCATGTGGGAGTAGGTGTCCTCGGCGCAGGCCCCATCCGCGCAGCCCGACCCCATGTCCAGCCGATCCCCGACCGGCAACAAGACGCACTCGGGCGCCCCGTCCACGATGGCCTGCATCTGGTCCGAGAGCGAGTTGTCTCGCTGGAAGCAGTTGCCGTCGGCGTCATAGGTCTCGTCTGGCGCGCAGTCCGGTAGACGAGGGCTGCAACCGGCAGCCAGGGCGAGGAACAGGGCTGGAACAGACCAGAGCGAGGGCGTCAACAGGGACCTCCTAACCGCCAGCCCGAAGCCGACGAATCGCGTCCCGCAGACCGGCCAGGGTCAGCGGAAACATGGGATACACCGCGCCGATGGCCTGCACGGTGGGGTGTCGCCAGTAACGCACCGGGTCGGGATTGAGCCAGACCCCCGCCGGGCAGCGGCGCCGGATCGCCTGCATCCACTCCAGCCCGCTCATGTGGCTGTGCCCACTGCCGTCCCAGGCGCCCGATCCCCACGGCTGGAACAGTTCGTGCGAAGCCATGCTGGCGTCCCCCACGAACACCAGGCGATGGGCCGGGGTCCACTCCTTGAGCAGCTCGGGGATCGGTGTGCGGGTCCAGGTCGCATAGTCCTCGTACAACCAGCCATAGGGCGCGTTGTGGAACTGGAGTGCCTGAAAGGTCTTGAAATCCTTGCTGTTGCTGGCGGCCGTAAACAGTCTCTCGACCAAGCGGGCGTGCGGCGCCATCGAGCCGCCCGTGTCCATGATCAAGACCACATGAACGCGGTTGCGCCGTGCCCGCTCCTCGACCAGCTCGATCTCGCCAGCGTTGTGGGCCGTGGCGTCGATGGTCTTGTCGATGGACAGCTCCAGGGGGCCCTCTCGCGCCAGGTTGCGCAGGGCCCGCAGGGCTACCTGGAGGTCGCGGGTCAGTAGCTGCTGGTCGACCCGGTAGTCCGCCCACCGGCGCTCGCCCGCGACCTGCATGGCGGATCGGCCGCCGCCCTGGCCGACCCGGATCCCGCCCGCGCTGGTGCCACCGCTTCCAAAGGGCGAGCGCCCCCCCGTGCCGACCCAATAGCCCCCCCCGTCATGGCGTTCCTTCTGTTCTCTCAGGCGTTCGGCGAACTGTCGGCGCAGCTCTTCGGGGTCGATCTCCACGTCTTCTCGATCGGCACCGGGCGGCCGGCCACCGCGTTGTGCATCCCGCAGCGCATCCCGCAGCGCATCTTCAATCCAGCGGCGCAGCTTGTCGCTGACCTGGGGCTCCAGTTCGACCCCGGCGAAGGTCGCCTGGAAGGCCACATCCCACTGGTCGTACTGGGTCTCGCTGTGGACCAGCACGGCCCGCCCGAAGCGATACAGGTCGTCGAGGTCCGAGACCAGGTCCATGCGCAGCCCGTCCAGAAAGGCCAGCCACTCGGACAGGCCGACCGGCACACCCTGGGCCCTCAGGTTGAGCAGGAGCACTTCGAACATGCAGACCTCGTCGAACGAACAGCGCTAGTACAATGACGGCACTCGAACCGCGCTAGTTTCACGCCTCCCAACCCTTCTTGGATGCCAGCAGCTCCAGGTCCTGCTCTTGCTTCACCAGCACCCCCATGAAGGGCATACGCCGCGCGATCTGTTCAGGTGAGACACCAGCCCGGGCCAGGACCATCAGCCAGTCCAGCAGCTCGCTGGTCGAGGGCTTCTTGCGCAAGCCAGCGACCCTGCGCAGGTCGTAGAAGCGGCTGACCGCCGACTCCACCAGGGTGTTCTCCAGGTCCGGCAGGTGAGCGGCCACGATGCGACGGATCCGCTCCCGCTGTGGAAAGGCGATGTAGTGGAAGACGCAGCGCCGCAAAAAGGCGTAGGGCAGTTCCTTCTCGGCGTTGCTGGTGATGATCGTGATCGGCCGGTGCACCGCGCGCACGGTCTCGTCCAGCTCGGGGATATCAAAGGCCATCTCGTCCAGCTCACGCAGCAGGTCATTGGGGAACTCGATGTCCGCCTTGTCGATCTCGTCGATGAGCAGGACGACCTGTTCTGGGGCCGCGAATGCCCGCCCGAGCACGCCCGGTCGAATGTAGCGACGGATATCGCTGACATCGGCGTCCCCAAAGCGACTGTCGTTGAGACGCTGGACCACATCGTAGTGGTAGAGGCCCTCTCTGGCCTGGGTGGTCGACTTGATATACCAGGCGTGCAGCGGCTTACCGAGTGACTCGGCGACGGCATGGGCCAGCATGGTCTTGCCCGTTCCGGGCTCTCCCCGCACCAACAGGGGGCGACCCAGCGCGATGGCGGAGTTGACGTCAGCCATCAAGTAGTCGTCAGCGAGATAGCGCTTCGCGCCTTGGAACTGGTCAAAGGCGCTCTGTTGCGCCTCGATCTTCTGTGCGGGTGTGGCGGGCGCTGCCATGGCCGAGCTCCAGGCGAAGAGAGAACCAGCAGCTAACCCCGCGCGCGCTGCTGTCGCCGCGCCGTCGCGTGAAACGGTCGCTCAGTCCAAGCCCGCGGCCGACCGAAAGTCAGCGCAGGACTTGAGCTGGCCCAGCATCGCCGCGAGTCCAACCGAGGCCCGCATCAACAACACCGCGCCATCGACCTGGGGGGTCGGTACCCCGTGGGTGAGCGCGGTCCGCGCCATCACCAGCTTCGCCTTGGTCGCCCGCTCCATCAGCTGGGTGGTGTGGTCGTGCCCGAAGGCAAAGGGCTGTGGCGCGGAGACGGGTTCCAACATCGCCCGTGCAAAGGCCAACAGGTGCGAGGACAACTTCGGCTCGAGGTCGAGCGGCAGCCCCAGCGCGCGGCACAGCGGACCGAGCATCTCGGCATCCGTCCCGCCTCGGATCGCGGTGCGTGCCAGATCTTCCAGCCCTGCCACCATGTCGTCGCACAGGTGCTGGGTGCAGCCGTAGTCCAGCACGCTGATCACGCCGTCGTCGCCGAAGATGAAGTTGCCTGGGTGGGGGTCGCCGTGGAGGCAGCCATGTTC
>JAADHA010000267.1:0-363 GCA_013152105.1 Oligoflexia bacterium
GTCGGCGATGAGCACGTACGAGAAGCTGTAGATGGCGTCGCCCGCTGTGCCGCCGTCGGTGAGGCCGCTGTCTGTGAGGCCGCTGTCGGTGAGGCCACTGTCTGCCGCGCCGCCGCCCCCCCCACCACCCGGGGTGGTCGAGGTACAGGCCAGCAGCAGCGACAAGAGGAGGGCGCTCATTGTGGCAGCATACGCCTGGTGGTCCCGCCTTGCGCGATTCCCGGTCCCGTCCCGGATCCCGGTGCCAGGCATCGGTGCGGGCAAGTCGACCAACTCAGCGCGCAGCATGGGCCGATGCACCGGTCCCGGCGGTTGGCGAAGGGCCGACTGCCGAGGTATGCGACCCGAAAGACACTGGAGGTT
>JAADHA010000267.1:392-5944 GCA_013152105.1 Oligoflexia bacterium
CCTATCCCTTCCAGTTCACCGGCGATCTGCTGGTCGACGACGATCTCCCGCTGCCGTGGTGGCACGTTCCGAACGAGGACCGGCCGGACATCGATGTCGAGCAGCAGCAGGCGCTAATCGCCGACGCTCTGCAGAAATGGCAGGACGCGGTGCCCTGTGTCGACCTGGCCGGGGGCTACCAAGGCCAGGCAACCATGGATGGGTCCTACGACGATGCGGATGGACGAAACACCGTACGCTTCGACGACCCCGACCACATCACCAGCAGCAATATCCCATCGACCACCTACATCATGCCGACGGCCGAGTATGTCGGAAGCATGTTGATCGGCAGTACAACCCAAGGCTTCTACCGCCCGCTGAGCCTTGACATGGTCTGGTCAGAGTCATGGACCTTGGTCGAACCTGGTGACGCATGTGACCCGAACGCCATGCAAGCCATCGGCCAGGTGGCGGCGCTGCGGGAGACGGGATTCCTGCTGGGGCTGACCGCGAATTGCAACGAATATAGCCCCTTCGGAGCCTGTACGGACCAAGAGCGAGCGGCGGTGATGTACACAGAAGCAGGCCCCTGCGACGCCGATCGCCTGGCCCCGGGCTGGGACGACGTGCGGGGGCTGACGGCCCTGTATACGCCGATCGGCGTACCAACAGAGATGGACATGCCCACCATCGCGCTCGGCGAGGAGTTGTGCTGGCAGCGCTCCGCCGTCTTCGACGCCTACCTTCCCGTCACCTGGTCGCTCAGCGACGGGACAGAGTACGAGACAGCCGAACTCTGCCACACCTTCGCGGAGCCCGGCTATTACCACGTCGACCTGTCCTGGGAAGGCTGTGAGGCCCCGACCTGGGCCGAGGCCCTGGTGTGCGAAGTACCGGGTCCGCCAACTGGCGAAGACCAGATGTTCACCGCCACGGTGGACGGCGACACCCTGCGCCTCTCCCTGCTGGATGTGGTGGTCGATGAGCGCTGCTTGAACGGTGTGGACTGGGCCGTGACCTCCCCAGCGGGGGACACGGAACATGCGTGGACCACAGAGGCCAGCTTCACTGTTGAACCAGGTACCTGGACGATCGAGCTCACCGCCCTGGGTGTTGTTGGCGACGCCACAGACACGATGGAGATCACCGTGGATTCCGCCAGCGATTCGGGCGGGGACGGGGGCGGTGGTGCAGGCTGCGGCTGTCAGGAGACGACAATGCCCACCGGCATGGCGGGTCTGTTGGCGGCGCTGCTGCCCGGTCTCATCGCGCTGCGTCGACGGCGCCGTGGCGGCCTCAGCGTTCGCGGCCGAACCCAGCATGGCGGGGCATCGACTCAGTAGTCGACGAAACCGTACAGCTCTCCTGTGCGCCCAGCTGTAGCGGCTGAGGCCATCGACAACGATTCGAGAGACGATGACGGGATGCTGGTCTTCGAGTCCCGTGGGCAGCAACGCGATCAGGTCGCCCTCTGGGTCACAGCCATCGACCAGCATGCGAACCGAGTAGATCGTGTGGCCCCGCGGGTCCAAGTCGGTTCCTTGCCAGGGGCCAGCCAGGAGCACATCGTTGACCTGGTCCTGGTCCTGGTAGAGTCCCGTGGGACGGGTCGCGATGGTGTGGTCGATGCCCCACGATGTGCAGAAATCGTCTTCATTCCGCAACTTCTTCCTTGAAATCACCTGGTCTTCGAACGAAACATAGAACAGGTCGTCGCGATAGTCTGGGTGCGCCAGGAAGACGCTGCAGTACCGAGGCTGATCGACCGGGTCTTCGTTGGCGGAGTCGTAGCTGGTGGACATGGACACCACGACGGCGTCTGGGACACCCAGGTCGGCCACATACTGCAGGCCTCCGGCGGCGCAGCGAGCGAAGCTGTAGGGGTCAGCATTCGGATCGCCCGTGAGCAGGTCGGTGCCCGTGGCGGTCCCGGTGAGGCCACCGCTGCCACCGCTGTCACGGTCCTGGCCGAGGCCATCCCCGGCACACCCCAGGGGCAGGACAACGGCCAGCGCAAACCCAATTACGACGGAAGCACGTGCCATATCATTACTCCTTTGGCGCGGGTCCGTAGGCCAGCACCTGTCCATTCCGTCCGTCGACGGCGGCTTCGAGCTGCTGGCCATCGACGGCTGCACGCACCAGCAGGATCGGCCGGTCATCTTCGATACCGTCGGGAATCGCGTAGTAGCGCCCCAAACCGCCGCCATTGCAGTCGCTCCCCATGGTCAACATGGCGCCGAAGCTGACCTCTCGCATCTCGATATTGTTCTTCCCCCACATGCGCTCCAAGGTCTGGGGTACCAGGATGTCCGTGTCCAGCATCCAGCCAGTCGGTGGAGTCTCCCGCTGCTGGGCATAGGTGACACCACCGCACTCGTAGCTATCGTTGATGTTGATGACCTCGGCGTATTCCGAGTAGTCTCCACCACCCCAGCTTGCTGGCCCGAATCGGTAGTTCAGGATCTGGTCCAAGACAGTCTCTGAGGTGTACACCAGCGAGCAGGACGTAAAGGTCCCGTCACGCAGGTCGGGCTGGACTATGGCATAGGCCTGCTGCAGGCGGGCGTCCTCGGCCCAGCCCTCTTCGCGAGCGAGTTCGTAGCCGCGGTAGACGCAGCGGCCGAGGGTCTGCTGCTCGGTGTCGACGCCACTGAGCGCCAGATCCACGCCATCTGGTGTGGAATAGTCAGGCGTCCCCGCTGCGTTGGAGGAATCAGACATCTCCGCCGTGTCAGAGCGGTCAGAGCTGGTGCAGCCCATCGCCCACAAAGTACCAACCAGGAGTAGTGCGAGTCGCATCGAGTGGTCCAGGTTCCAGGTGCCAGGCATTTCCAGTTAGCATTTTCCCGCGCACCGATTCCACTATAGCCTGAACCACCGATGAGCTGGGTCAGAAACGGGGCCCAAGCCACGCCGCGCTCAGAAGGTCCCGATCACTCCGGGCCAGTCCAGCTCGGCCGAGAACAACCACAGGCCCGTAGGACCGCCGCCTTGGGCCTGGGGCAGCCAACTCACGCGCAGGCCGGCCGACCGCATCCCCAGCCGTCCGGTCAAGCCGGGCACCAGGGTGCGCGGACGCTGCACGGTCCACACGGACACGGGCTGCGCGGGGTCAGACGCCGTTGAGGTCCCCGTCGTGCCGGTGCTGGTGCTGGTGCTGGTGCCCTGCTCGACCTGGCTCTGGGAGGTGACATCGACGAGCTGCCAGGCGCCCGCCCCCAGGTCGAGGGTGGTGCTCCAAGGACCATTCCCCAGGCGTTGTCGCAGCGCGACGCTGCCGTCGAGGGACTGGAAGGTGGACTGCCCCCAGGCCAGGGCTTGGACCCGGGCGTCCAAGGGAAAGGCGACGCCCACGCCGACCACCAGCCGCTCTCGCAGGCTCAGCTCCGCGCGCAGCCCGACCGAGCGGGCGCTGGACGCCAGGATGGGGGCGGGCAGGGCCAGACCCAGGCCATAGGTGCCACCCAGGTGATGGGCGCCGGTGGGGCTCGCGATCAAGGCCGCCAGGCGGTCGACATGGACAAAAAAGGCCACGCCCTCGCCACCCAGCTTGCGCGACACGATGCCGACTAGGGCCCCCTGGGCGTCCAGCACTGGTCCACCCGATGTGCCGGGGTTCAAGGCCGCGTCGGTCTGGACGAGCCGGCCTCCGACGGCGCTGATGATGCCCTGGGACACGGACCAGGACAGGGTTCCCGCGTACAGCCCGTCGCCGAAAGGGCGACCGCCAAAGGGGTGGCCGATGGCGAGGACGGCCAGGCCTGGCGTCAAGGGCGCCGTCCGCAGAGGCCGCGCGGGGAGCTGTCCCGCCAGGGCGTCGACCCGGACCAGGGCCAGGTCGTTCTTGGCGTCTGTCGCCAGGACCTTGCCCACAGACTGTTCGCCACCGCGGGTCTGGACGAGGAGGCGATGCCGGTCCGCCACGCAGTGGTAGGCCGTGGCGATGGTCCCCCGGTCATCGATGGCCACGCCCGAGCAGACCGCCGAGCCGATCAGCAGCCGCACCACGCTGTCCGACCAGTCAGCGACCGCGCCGGGGTCCCAGTCATGGGCGTCGGCCGGAGCCCCGAGGCCCACCGAGAGCAGGGCGACCCACAACCCGGCCTGAACGAGTGCGAGCAAGCCGAAGCGATGCGGAAGCGATGAGTACCGGTTCACCCCCGGCCCTTAGCCTGCTCCTCAGCCCGCGGTTGGCATGCCAGCAGGTCACGCCTCCACCCGCCCCAGCGGGTGCTATGATCCGTGGTGCGAGGTGCCTATGTCGCAGGCCGTGGAGTGCGATCTCTGCCCGCACCTGTGCCGGATCGAGCCCGGTCAGGCGGGCGAGTGCCGCGTCCGCGTCAACGTGAACGGCAAGCTGCTCGCGGTCACGTGGGGCTACCCGGTGGCGCTGCACGTCGACCCGGTCGAGAAGAAGCCGCTGTTCCACTTCCTGCCCGGCGCTCCAGTCTTCTCGCTGGCGACCGTGGGCTGCAACCTCCACTGCCAGGGCTGCCAGAACTGGGAGATCTCCCAGTCCTCGCCCGAGGATGTCCCTGCCTACGAGCTGCCCCCCAAGCAGGTGGCCGCGACCGCCGCCCGCGAGGGCTGCCCCGCGGTGGCCTACACCTACGCCGAGCCCTTGGTCTTCTACGAGTACACGCTCGACTGCGCCAGGGCCTGCCGCGAGCGCGGCATCCGCAACATCCTGGTCAGCGCGGGCTACATCAACCCGGCCCCGATGAAGGAGCTGGCGAAGGTGCTCGACGCGGCGATCCTCGACGTGAAGGCGATGTCCGACGAGATCTATCGCCGCCACGCGGGGGGCACCCTCGAACCGGTCCTCGACACGCTGAGGATCGCCCACGACGCGGGCGTGTGGGTCGAGGTGCTGAACCTGCTCGTGCCCACGCTCAACGACGACGACGCGCTTGTGGACAAGCTGATCGCCTTCGTGCACGACGAACTCGGCGCCGACACCCCTCTTCATTTCACCGCCTTCCACCCCGACTACAAGCTGCGCAACCTGCCGCGCACCCCCACCTCCACCCTGCTCAACGCCCGCCGAAGGGCGCTGGACGCGGGGCTGCACCACGTCTACGTGGGCAACGTCTCTGGCGGCGACGGCGAGTCCACCTGGTGCCCGCACTGTGGCGAGCTGTTGATCGAGCGGGCCGGCTACCGCATACTCGCGGACCATCTCTCCGGCACGGGCAGGTGCCCGCGCTGCCAACAGGCGATAGCGGGAGTGTGGACATGACCCGCAGGAAGCTCCTCTCGATGGGTGCCGCGACCGCGGCCCTTCTCTTCGTTCCGCTGCGCGCCGCCAGAAGCGCGCTGCGCAGGGTCAGGATCGGCGGACCGGGTGGGCCCGTGATCACAGTGCAGCCTCTTCCACGCGGCGGCTTCGATGGGTCCTCCAAGCTCGCGGGATAAAAGCATGTTGCGCGGTGACTCCCTCGCGGCGCTCCTCTTGGCCTTCGGCTGCCGGGCCGATCCGTCCGCGACGCCAACACCCCCGGCACCCCCGGCGCCAGCGCCCCCGGCCGCGCCCGCTCCGCGGAGCACCTTGCGCGTCCGGGAGCCCG
>JAADHA010000467.1 GCA_013152105.1 Oligoflexia bacterium
AAGGAGAAGGCCGGAGCCCGCAATGCTACCGACCTTCAAGGTGTTGCGCTGCAACACCAAGGAGCATGTCATAAGCAAGATCCGAAGTGCAAGGCAGAGTTCATCATCGGGGAGTATCGGCAGGACGCTGTTGGCGAGTGGTCCGTGGAGCTGCCCCACCGTGCGCCCTGTGCCACCGGCTCGGATATGCTGTGCGAGATCACGGAGCATGGGAGCCGGGAGCGGCAGACGGGCCCCGAGCATCCGTTGACTGTGATCCAGTGCAAGACCCACGGCCGCTTCTTCACGATCTATCCCCCGGGCTTTGTGCCCTTTGGGCGCAAGCAGCTGCCCATTGAAACTCTGGAGGTGACACGGGCCCCGTCGCTGCAAGCCGCGGTGGATGCTGCGGATGAGCGCCAGGGACGATGGCCGGACTGGTTGGATCCCGAGGGCAACGAGCCGGGCTGGGCCAGTACGCAGTGGCGTCAGATCGTTGTGTGGGGCCGTTGGCTGGGACTGACCGGGACACAGGAAATAGGTCAACAGATCGCCACCGTGCTGGGTGTCGCGCTGCATGAGCACGCGGCGGCCCGGAGCCTGTACCAGGGTGGGACCTACCGGCATCGGGGCCGGGCGATTTTGTCCGTCGTGCAGGCGTGTAGCCGACTTGGAGATGTGCTCCGGCGGCTGCTGCGCGCGGGCTTTATCGCCGGGCTTGTTGGCCGCGGTTATCGGTCTGATCGACGGGGTCACCTGGTGGCGCTGGTGGTGGACCGAGGTCGGGAAGGGTGACGCCGAGGCCGGCGCGCGGCGGTGGGACACGCCGTCAACGGGTTGGCAACGGCGGGGGGGCCAGCGGGGCGTCACAAGGGTAGGCAGCACGTAAGGAGTCGTGATGCCCACCGACCGGACGCCCCTTTTGGACGAGCAGGTCTGCTTTCGCTATCGGATCGTCACCGCGGTGCGGGCCCTTGAGCTGGGCGGCACGAGGCGGCATGCCGCGGTGCGCGCTGTGTGCGCCGATGAGCATGTCGACGAGGCCGGCCAGCTTCGCCGGGTCAGCGAGCGTACCCTTTACCGCTGGCTGTCGGCCTATTCGGCGCACGGGCTTTGCGGACTGTCGCGAAAGCCGCGCGCCAGGGTACAGGGCTCAAAGGTCCTGCCGCCGGCGCTGTTAGATTTCCTGGCGGCCGAGCGGGAGGGCGACCGCGATGCATCGATCCCGGAGCTGCTGCGGCGGGCCGAGCTGCGGGAAGTCATCGCCTCGGCGCGTGCGCTGGACCGCGGCACGGTGTGGCGTGCGATGCAGCGGCTGGGCATCGAGACCCGGCGGCGCAAGGTGCCCCAGGACGCGGACCAGCGGCGCTTCCGCTACCCGTCGCGGATGCAGATGGTGCTGGCTGACTTCAAACACTTCCGGGCCGGCGTTGACCGTGTGCGGCGCGCGGCCATCTATCTTCTCGACGACGCCAGCCGCTACGGCCTGGACGTCCGGGTGGCCACCAGCGAGAAGCCCGAGCCGGTGCTGCGCCTGCTGCACGATGTCATCTGCCGCCACGGGATGATGGACCTGTTGTACTGGGACGGTGGCCCGGGCTTTGTCGACAAGGACGTGCTGGCGGTCTGCGCCAACCTGCAGGTCGGTCCGATCCGGGGGCGGGCGCGCTACCCCGAGGGGCACGGGGCCATCGAGCGGTTTAACCGGTCGGCCAAGGCGCGGGTGTTGCGTTCGCTGGACGGGGCCGTCGATGTCGATGTGCACTGTGCTGCCCTGACCCTTCGGCTGCGCCACGACCTGTACGAGGTCTACAACCACCTGCCACACGAGTCCCTCGATGGCGACAGTCCGCACCAGCGTTTCTGGGGCGACACGCGGCCCCTGCACCCGGCGCGCTCGGCGCAGTGGCTGCGCGAGGGCTTCACGGTGTCGCTGCAACGTCGCGTCTCCAAGGACCACATCGTGCAGGTCTTCGGCACCGACTACGAGGTGCCCCGGGGCCACGCCGGACAAAAAGAGGTGCTAGTCCGCCGGCTGTTGGAGTGCACCGCGCAGACCGAGGCCCTGTACCTGCGGCACCACGGCCGGCTCGTCCGGCTACACCCGGTGGACCTGGCCCAAAACGCCAGAACACGGCGGGCGCCACCCCCGGATGACGCCCCCGACGACCTCGCCCCGGTCCCGGCCAAGAGCGCCTCTGCGATGTCCTTCGAGCGCGACCTGCCCGGCATGCTCGACCCCGACGGGGGGTACCCACAAACCGATAACGACAAGGAGAGATGACATGGTCACTGCCAAACCCATCGCCCCGGACACCCGGCGCACAGAGCTCTGCGCGCACTTCGGGCTGCACCACCTGCCCTTCACCCGAGAGCTGTCCATCGCCGACCGCTTTCGGCATCCCCAGTACGACGAGCTGGTCGAAGATCTGCGCCAGCTCGTCGAGCACCGCCTCAGCGCCGCGGTCATCGCCCCGGCGGGCACGGGAAAGACCGTCGTGCTGCGCACCCTGAAAGAGGCGTTGCCCGAGGCCCGCTACCGCGCCCACTACATGAAGGTCACCGACCTGTCCAAGCGGGACTTCTGCCGCGAGATCGCCACCGCCATCGGGGCCAAGTCCGCCGGCTACTACGGCGCCCTCGTGCGGCAGATCCAAAACCGCTGCGAGGCCCTGATGGCCACCGAGAGCCTGCGCCCGCTGCTGCTCATCGACGAGTGCCACGACGCGCGGCCTGACGTGCTGGCCATCCTGCGGGTCATCTCCAATTTCGAGATGGACTCCCGCCTCGTCGTCTCGATGGTCCTGGCCGGCCAGGGCCCCCTGCGGACGATGCTGCGCCGCGACAACCTCGAGGACGTCAGCCGCCGCCTCGCCCTGGTCGGCACGTTGCGCCTGCTGAGCCGAAACGAGACCCAGGACTACATCGAGCACCGGCTGCGCCTCGTCGGCGGACAGACTGACCTGTTTGACCCGCACGCCCACGAGGCCATCTTCGAGGCCACCCAGGGAAACCTCCGCGCCATCGACAGCCTCGCCATGCGGGCGCTGCAGCTCGCCGCCGGCGCCGGGGACAAGATTGCCGATGCCGGCGTCGTGACCCGGGCCCGCGCCCAGGTGTGGCCGTGAGCAGCGCGCCACCCGGTGTGGCACCCTTCGATGTCGTGTGCGCCGCTGACCTGCAGCGTACCCCGCCCGAGCACCGCTGGCTCATCGAGACCCTGTGGGCTGAGCAGGCCGTCGGCTTCATCGGCGGCACCCCCAAGAGCCTCAAGTCATGGGTCGGCCTGGACATGGCCGTCGCCGTCGCCTCCAAGACCTGCTGCCTCGGCCACTTCCGCGTCCACCGCCCCGGCACCGCCCTCGTCTACCTGGCCGAGGACAGACTTGACGTGGTCCGACAGCGCCTCGAGGCCCTCGCCGCCGCCCGAAGCCTCATGCTGGCCACCCTCGACGTGCGCGTCATCACCACACCCGCGATCCGGCTCGACCTGGCCGAACACTGCAAGCGCCTGCAGGCAACCGTGGCAAAACACCAGCCCCGATTGCTCGTGCTCGACCCCCTGGTCAGGCTGCACCGCGCCGACGAGAACAACGCACAGGAGGTCGCGGCCATCCTCGCCACCCTGCGAGAACTCCAGCGGCGATTCAACGTCGCCATCGCCGTCGTACACCACACACGAAAAAACATCGGCTCCCGACAGATGGGACAGGCACTGCGCGGCTCCGGAGACCTGCATGCATGGGCCGACTCCGCCATGTACCTCTCTCACGAAAAGGCCGGCCTGCGCCTGTCCATCGAGCAGCGCGCAGCACCCGCACCGGACCCCTGCTTCATCCGCCTCGAGGACTCACCGCCCCATCCCATTGTGACGCCACCCGAGAAGGACAGTACGCCAACCATCCAGGACCGGATAACCGACACCCTGCGACGAAGCTCAAGCCCGATCACCCGCACCGAACTCCGCAGCACCCTCGCCGTCCAGAACAACCGCCTCGGCCACGCGCTAAAACAGCTTGAGCAGCTCGGCCGCATCAGACGAACTCCAAAAGGCTGGGCCTGCTAGACCGATCGGGCTGAACCGTTCCCCAGATCCCTTGGGTAAACCGGGTACGGTACAGAATCACATCTGCGGGCGGCACCCGCTCTCATTCAGGACTGACAGAATTCATGCAACGACCACTGACACTGGGCATGAAACGCAACAGGCCCCAACCCGGCGAGGATGAAAAAGGCGGTCCAGTCCAATCTGCTCCGAGTCGT
>JAADHA010000014.1 GCA_013152105.1 Oligoflexia bacterium
ACATGGTCAAGCGAGGGCTCGCCGAGCAGGTTCCCTAGGTGCTCTTGACCGCCCACGAACAACAGGCGATCCCCCAGGGCGCTGTCGACGGCCTCAATTGCCCCCTCAATGCCTCGGTCGAGCGCCGCAGCGACCCGGGCGACGATGTTGGTGCCCAGCGTGCTGGCTACCTGGAGCAGCGCATACTCTGCCTGGTCAGCTCCCGACCGCAATGTGAGCGGGACCGCGTCAACGAATCGTCGCGCCAACCCGTAGAGAACTGCATCCCGCACCTGCCCAGCCGGGACGTTGCGAACGTAGCATTCGCCCTTGCGCAGGCAGTCGGCCTGCTTGTCTAGAACCTGAGCCAAGGCGCTGGACTCGCGGACGGTGAGCATACACCCTCCTATCACGGAGCGAGGTTCGCAACCATCAACGATGGGCCAAGCCTACCTTTTTCCTTCCGCTACCTCCTCACCACCGCTGCTGCTCCGCGGCTCCAACTCCAGTATGGACGCCGCAACAGAGAGCTGGCCCAAGCGAACCGAAGAACACCACCAAGGCGACTCCTGCCCTCCCCGAGGGCCGGTCTACTCGGGCGCACCGGTACTCGGGCGCACCGAGGCCCGTCCAAGGCCAATACCCAGGTCCCTGGGACCACCCGCGCCGCCCGCGCCACTCGCACCCGCCTGGCACGACCCCAACGGCGCTCAGCCTTGGGGGCAGGTCCTGGAACGGCGCCGCGTTGACACTGCCTGACTGCGCTCCTACGATTCGGCGACTCGCGCCCTCGCGCTCTCGCGCCTGCGCGCCGGTGCGCAACACCGGCCCCGTCACCATCTGGAAAGCCGATGCTGCACCCTCGCGCCTCGCTGTCTCTCCTGCTCGCCCTGAGCCTGCAGGGCCTGCTGCCGGCCACCCTGGCCTTCCTGCCCTCGACCGCTGTGGCGCAAACCGCTGCGGCGCAAGCCGCGATCCTCGCCGAGCCGCTGGTCGATCTGGTGCCTGTGGACGAGATCGTCGGTGATGGGCAGACTGCCGCCACGCTGCACCTGGTCGCCATCGAGGTCGGACCAGGTTCGGCCGGTGAGGATGGTGAGGGGGACGATGGGGACGATGGGGACGATGGGGACGATGGGGACGGCGTTGTCGGCGTGGCCCAGACTGGACCGACCTTGACGGGCACTTTCGGGGCGAGAATCGAATAGCTTTGGTTGCAAGCTGGTCGAGACTTTCAGGAGCCGTCAATCGGCGAAAAGGACTCCCCAGAAGTCGTCATCGTCGGATGTCCCGAGAAGACGACGCCGAATCTGGTCGGGACTTCCTGCTGCTCGGCCCTTCAGCATTTGCCAATCGTCTTGGGTAGTGGCGAGACCCCGACCCCGGCATGCCGGGCCGTCGAACTGAGACACGAGGTCGCGTCCGTGGCGGCCCTCCGGCTCTGGAACGATCCTGAGCGTACCGTCGGGCCCAACCGAGGCGACCACGGTGCCCGCGCACGGCGCCTCGGCTGGTCGAGGAGCGGCCCGATTCCCTGGGATGCCGAGGTGCCGGAATGCTGGTTCTCCGCCCTGGGCGATATCGAGAGCCAACGCCCGGTGTTCAGTGGGGTCCAAATGGCAACGCGGTGTGACCTGCGTGCAGAGAAGCCGGCAGACTCCATTCCGTGTGGCCGCTCGGGCGTGGTCGGCATCGGGGTGGCCGTGCTGGAAGTGGGAGCCCACCGAGAACACGGAGAGGGTCGGCGCGACGGCTTGGTACAGCTTGTCGATCGACTCCCACGTCCGCACGTGATCCATGATCTTGCCGCCGTGGTGAGGGGAGCGCAGCACGTCGGCCTTCTGGAGCCTCACCTCCAAGCGCTCCCAGCTCGCGAGCGGAGCGTCGCCGCCGACAAGCACCACTCGGCCGCCACGCTCGACGCGCAGAACCACGGACGACACGTTCGGGTCCAGGGCGTCTGGATTGAGCGCTGCCGTATCGTCGAGGAAAGGAAGGACCAGGTCGACACGCCAACCTTTCCCCATGGCCACCGGGACCACCGCGGCGTTCGTGCGAAAGGGCGACTCCACCGAAAACCCTGGGTGGGGCGGCTGCTCCGCCCAGGCACGTACCTGTGCGAGCAGGGCGACGATCTCGTTTCGGTGCTGCGGGTCGGCGCGACCGTCCAGCGCCAGGAACAGCCGCTCGACACGACGCCCCTCTTCGAAGTGCTTCGAAAGGAACGGGCGCAGGCCACGGATGTGATCGACATCGAGGTGTGACGCGACGACCGCGCGCAGGTGTTGCACGTCGTGGGTGGCCATGAAGCACCGAGCCACGAAGGCGTCAGCGCAGTCGAAGAGAATGGGCGCGCACTCAGCCGCGGGTGGCACGACCACCGTGCAGTCGCCCTGCCCGACATCGAGGAAGTAGATACCGAGTTGGTCCCGGTCGAGGTCAACCGACATCGCGGATCCGCGATCTCCACCAAGCGAACAGCTCGTCGGCGTCGCCGTCAAACGGCCGGTCGAACTCAATCACCGGACCCGTCGGCACGCCCCGCTCATCGCACCGGACCTTGGCAAGCCGGGGCCGCTCGTCGAGGACGGGTGGCTCTTTGAGACCATCGTGCAGCGCGTACCAGCCACCGCCGCTACTCCGATCGTGCAGCCACAACGCCCCGTCCCTCGTTTCGATCTGACCGACGACCCACGCCGTATCCGTAGGGAGACCACCGAGTCGGCTCGCGAGGACATCCACCACGCCGAGCAGGAGTTGCTTGTGGAAGCGGTCCTTCGGCTCCATCTGGTGCGTGTAGGCAGCAAGCAACTCCTCGGCCCGGGCCCGCACCGCGTCTCCCAGCGCCAGCCAGGCCAACGCAGGCGAAGTCCCGGTAGCGTCGAGACCGAGCGCGTCCACACGGGCAAGCCAGTCATGGCGGCGAGCCAAAATAAAGACCCGCTGACGTCGGCGGAAAACCACATCCAAACCACCAGATGTGGGTAGCCGCTGCACTTCCCACCCGCGCTCAAGCTTTCTTGATAACCGTCGTGCGGTGGCGCGAGTTCGGGGGGACCCCGGCCGGAAATCGGCCCACACCGCGACGGCGGCACCGACCAGCGGCGGCTGGTGCCGCAACAGGCCCTCGACGGTGCGGCCGATGAGGATCTCACGCTTCATCGGGTGCTCGGGCACCCGCCGACCACCCTCTGCCAGCGCCGCCAGCGCGTCGCTGTCACGGCCCTGGTAGAACCGCGAACGGATGAGCCGAGACCAGAACATCGCATGCTCCGGCCACTCCTCGGTGGAGCGAGCGTACCCCCGAGCGGTCTCCTCGATACGTTCCAAGCCAGCTTTGGCGCGATTGTAGTGGAGGTAGTGCCGCGAATAGCCCACATACGGATCCGGCAGGCGGAGCCGACCGCGCTCCACCTCCTCCAACACGACCTCGTACAGCCGCGAAGCTCGCGCGTAGGCATCAGGCGTGCGCGCAGCGATGGAAAGCGACCGGGCGTGGGCGAGCAGCAGCGGTGCGGCGTAGCGGGCGACGGAGAGGGCCTGGTCCACATCGCCCGCCTCCAAGTGGTGACGGAAGGCAGCGAGGACGTGAAGCGCGCAGCGGGGCTCGGAAGCGTCGACGAAGAGTTGCCGGAAGGCCGCCGCTAGACCGCGATGTAGTTCCTCGATATCCTCGCGGGTCTCCACGTGGAGCCAGCCAGTCCAGTCGGAAGTGGTGCGCCAGCCAATCGCGGTCCTGCGCAGCAAGCCCGCCTTCGCAAGCAGGTCGGTCGGCACGCGCGGCCCGACCAGGGGACCCATGACTTCGTGCGGCAGGTCGCCCCCGTGTGTGGTAACTGCGTACAGGACCTTCGTCGCATCCTCAGGGAGTACCCCAATGATTGCGCGTCGAATATCAGTGGCGGCGGGCACCCGCAGTTCGTCTGGGTTGCGGGTGTCCGTCAGGGCCATCCAGGAGGCCGATAGACGAAACAACTCGGGGTCACCGCCGCAGCGCTGCCACAGGGGGGCGACGTCGAGTGGCGCGCCGTTGTTGATCTCGAATAGGGGGCACTCCAGGCGCAGCACGTCGGCGTCCGTCAAGCCGACGCCAAGCCGCACCGTGGCGCGACGCTCGAGCCAGCCCCCAAGCGCGCGGATCTCCGTTTCGCGGACATGGTCAAGCGAGGGCTCGCCGAGCAGGTTCCCTAGGTGCTCTTGACCGCCCACGAACAACAGGCGATCCCCCAGGGCGCTGTCGACGG
>JAADHA010000682.1 GCA_013152105.1 Oligoflexia bacterium
CCCGGCAGCGCAGAAGTACGCGTTGCACCCTTTCTTCCTGCCGAGGCCCGTAAGGCCTTCCGCCGTGCCGCAGAGCCCGTCGCGGTGACAAAACAGGTCGACGGTGTCGCTGCCCATCGCCAGATGAACGGCCTGCGCCACGTAGTCACCCCCGGCCTGTGGAGAGTCCACACAGGTCGCGGTACCCGCACACCACGAGCCGCTGCTGTCATCCCACTGCAGGCTGAGGGCTCGGGCCGGCCCCGACAGCAGGAACAGCCCCAGCGACAAGGCGGCAACGATGAGACACCAGGAGTCGGCGAGAGATCTCTGGATCTCGAGTCCTTCCAGCAGCCCTCCCCCGCCCCGGGAACCTCCCCGACGCCCGCATAGCGATTGACGCCGGCCCGCCATGACGGCATCATGGCGGCATGAGCACACCGACGGACAAGGGCGGTAGCGATCCAGGGCAGTGGCTGGTGCGATTCGGCGGTACCACCTACAAGGTCAAGGACGAGTCGGGCCTGCATCGGCTGCTGAAGATCGGAAAGATTCCGCCAAGTGCCATGGCGAAGGCACCAGGATCAACCCGCTGGGAGCCCCTGGTCGCGGGCAAGAAAGAGACCAAGGGCGCGAAAACACGCCAGCTATGGTCGGTATGGGATGACCTGGATGACGCGGAACCGTCGGTGCTGGTCGACAGCACTCCCACTGACGACCACCCGGCCCCACAGCGGGACCCGACCCAGGGTCGGTGGAAGCCGCAGGAGTCCCGGCGTCAGGTGGCTGCACCGCCAGCGCAGCCCACGCCGCCCGCTCCGCCAGTGCAGCCCGCGCCACCGACTCCGCCGATTTCTTCATCGCCGCGCGTCGCAAGCAAGTTCCCGCCGCTGCGCCATGGAAAAATCATCCCCTTCCCAGGCCCCCGCTCCACAGCTCGCCCCCTCAACGATGGTCCGGCTGCGCTAGCGGTCCAGCCCGTGCCCTTTCCAGAGCACTCTCTGCCGCCATCGAACTGGTCCTCCCAGTCGGACTCCGCGGATCGGACAGCGCCGTCGAATGACAGGGGTCCCGCGGGCGGGCGGGTGCCGCCGAAGCCGGGCACGAACTGGTGGCGGGTCGCTGCCGTCGTGGCGCTGGGCCTGGTGCTCGTGGTCACCGTCCGCGCCTATGTGTCGACCTACACGACGCCCGAGTTCAAGACTCCGACTTCGCTACCGGCCGTGCGCACTGGAGTCGCCGAACGCCAGGGAGCGGTACCGCCGGGCACAGCGTCGTCAGGAACAGCGTCGTCAGGAACAGCGTCGTCAGGAACAGCGTCTTCGGGAACAGCGTCGCCAGGTAGGGTGCCGCACGGCGCCCTGCCGCCGGGGGCAGATGTGATCCTGGCAGCGCGCCAGGCCGCCGCGACCGCGGCAGAGCAAGCGGACACCTACCAGGATGTCGAGCGGGAGCTGCGGGCGCTGATGATGAGCGGAACGCTGGACAGCAGTAGCGGCGAGGCGCTGGAGACTTCCCTGGTCATCGAGCTGAATCGGATCCGCTTGAGCGTCGTGCGGGTCGATGTGCGGGTGCTCTCCACCGAGAACCGCATTGTTCGGGGCACTGCCAAGGGCTCCGCGGGGGGGGCTTCGGGCGGCGTGACCCGCGCTGATGTGCCCAAGTCGGTCGAGCTGCGCATCGTCCTGCGCAGCGACGGAGCCGAGCTGGACCGCGAGATCGCGGCGGCAGCGCTGGTTGTGGGCAAATATGTCCACGCCGAGCACCTGGACATGCCGGTCTTTGAGGTGGCCTTCCAAGGGCTCGCCGATGGGAAGCTCATGCGCAAGCGCATCGATTCCCAACTGGCTCAGCAGTTCTCGCTGGGCCGCCTGTCGATGGGCGACTTCCTTGAAGCACTGACCCACTGAGTCCGAACGCAGGCTGACCGACGCCGAGTCTGCCTACATTCCGCCCTTGGTGGCCTGCTGGAGCGCCTGGATGCTGCGGATGATCGCCGCCACGGACGGCGCGCCGCGATTTGCCAGGCGGATCTTGCGCTGCGGATTGATCAGGTAGACCGTGCGGATCACCCGTGGCTTGAAGCCAAATGGCACGCTGGCCTTGAAGCTGCGGGCGACGGATCCACCACGGTCGGTCAGGACCGGAAAGGTGAAGCTGAACTTCTCGGCGAAGGCCTGGTGGCTGGCCGCTTCTGCTGGGTTCACCGCGTACACCTGGCAGTGCAGGGCTTGGAGCTGGTCGTAGTGTTCCTGGAAGTCCTGGAGCTGGGCGGTACACCCGGGGGTGTCATCGCCCGGGTAGAACACCAGGATCGACCATTCCTTTTTCAGACGGTGCCACTTTCCATCCCAGCTCTGGAGCTGCCACTCGGGAGCGGTCTCGCCTTCGGGCAGCAAGGCGGGGTAGACCCGGTCCTTGAGGGCCTGCTTGATCGGCGTGGGGAGCTTGCTGGCGATGGCGCCAATGGACGGCATGGCGACCTCCGAGTGGTCGCCGGCTATCCCGCGTCCGGCCTGTTCGCCAGGGATCGAAGCAGGCGATCCGCCAGGGGTGAGCCGGCCGGCACCCAGCGGGCCAGCGCGTCTGCGATGACCAGAGGTCGTCTTGCAAGCTCATCTGGACGGCGACAGGCTGTGAGCAGGCAGGTGATCCGAAGCTGGTCGATGACGGTCTGCGCCAGCGCACGGACCCCGTCTCGGCCGCCCGCGGCGTGGGCTTGCAGGAAGGGGCGCGCTATTCCGCCGCATATCGCACCCAGGGCCAGGGCCCGCGCGACATCCAGGCCGTTGCGCAGACCGCCCGTTGCGCAGATCCCCAGCCCCAGTCCCGAGAGCTGGGCGATGCTGGCCGCCGTGGGGATGCCCCAGTCCCAGAAGGTCTCACCCAGCAGCGCTCGGCGCTGGGCGGCCCGCTGGGTCTCGACGCCGACCCAGCTCGTGCCCCCGGCCCCGCTGGTGTCGACCCACTTCACCCCCACGCTGGCGATGCGCATGCCGACCGACCGGGACAGTCCGCAGCCAGTCTCCTTGACGATCACCGGCACCGGCAGAGCCGCGACCAGGGCGGCGATCGTGTCCAGGCCGCCGCGAAAGTCGTCGTCTCCCTGTGGCTGGACCAACTCCATCGCTGGGTTGAGGTGTACGACGAGCGCGTCGGCGCCGCAGTCTTCCACCAGCTCGGCCAGGCGCTGCGGCGGTGTGCGGCCCGCCTGGACAACCCCGATATTCCCCAGCACCAGCGCGTCTGGCGCGACATCTCGCACACGATAGCCGGCGGTGATTCCGTGGGTGAGCAGCGGTCGTTGGCTGCCGAATGCGAAGCCGATCCCCAGTTCCTGGGCGACGCTGGCCAGGTCGCGATTGATCGCCTCGGCCCGGTCCACACCGCCCGTCATGGCCGCGATCACCAGGGGCGCTGCCAGGCGCTTGCCGGCGAATTCGACCGACAGATCCACGTCGTCCAGGGCCAGATCGGGGAGGGCGTCGTGGATGAAGTCCACGGCTTCGAGCAGGTTGGTCTTCTGGCGGAAGGCGACGTCGCCCTTGGCGCACAGGTCGAGGTGGTCAGCCTTGCGGGACTCGATTCGAGCTGGGGAGGAGGAGGAGGAATCGCTCATGTGGGCGGAGTAACGCGGCCGTTCAGCGAGGCGAGGGCGGTGCAAGGACGCCTTGTCCCAGGCGGCGTGCACCGGGCGCTGCGTGGACTTCGATGGGAGGCAGGTCTTCGGCACGACATGCGGCGATGAAGTCGGCCTGGGCCTGTGGGTCGGGGAGCCAGGCGACTGCGATGTCTCCTCCGCCCGCGCCGCTGGGCTTGGCCCCGCCGTTGAGGGCTTCGGCCAGGGCGATGATCCGGACCAGTCCGGGGGTGAGGTAGGCAAACCTGGCGGCGGCCGCCATGTCCACCAGGATCCGAAGCCCCTCTCGTGCGGTGGCGACGGGATCCGTCGCCAGCGCAGGCACGAGCATGGCCGACCGCCTCAGGAAGGCCGCGTGGTCCGGCGATGCCTGCGCCCAGGCCCGGTACGCCTGTATCCGCGGACCGGTGCGTGACGATCGTCCGCTGTAGACCACGACGGGCAAGGGTGCCTGGGCAGGTCGGGTCTGCCCCGACTGGAAGCGCAGGGTGCCGCCCGCGACGCTGGCCGCGACATCGACGCCGCTGCCGCTGCCCTGGACTGCGCGGTGGATGAGGACGGCGTCGGCGGCTGGCCGACCGGCTGCGAGGCAC
>JAADHA010000484.1 GCA_013152105.1 Oligoflexia bacterium
GGGCACCGGCGGCGACGCCGAGCGCGGCCACCAACGCCAGCGCAGCCCGCGCCAACAGGTGCCCTCCGCCCGCGGCGGCCACCGCCCAGATCAACGCCTGGGTACCGGGCAGCCAGTCTCGGACCAGCAGGTGATCACGTCCCGCCCACCGCTGGAAGGCGTCGAAGGCGTAGGGCGTGGGTGCAGCCAGGAGTACAGCCAGCCGCCCACCGAGCGCCGTCAGCAGGGCCGCCACCGGGAGCGTTGCGCGGGGAAGGGCGCCTGCTTGTTCAGCCACAACAGCGCCCCGGGATCAGCGCGGGCTGGGGCACCAGGTCGGGGCGTCCATGCCCTGGATCGTCCAGCGCGCGCAGCCGTCACAGGCGGTGTCCCCGTCCAGCTCCAGGGTCTGGCGCTGGTCGAGCAGCACGGCGAAGATGCCGTCGACTGGTTCCTTGGCGCAGACCTGTCGGTCCAAGCGCCAGGCGCCCTCGACCGCGGCGGGTTCGGCGCCGTCCAGGGCCACGACGCCGCGTACGGTGGCGTCGGCGATGTCGGGGGCTTGCTCGCCGAAGCGCAAGGTGTAGCGCAGGTCCAGGGAGACCAGACCATCGGCGCAGTCCACCTGGGCCCCGCAGATGGTGGCCGAGGCTTCGAGCTGCAGGAGTTCGCCCTGGTCCCACAGTTCGACAGACCCGTCGAGGTACAGTTCGAGGTGGTCGTCTCGGATGACGGCAAAGCGCTGCCCTGCCACCCAGGATCCGTCCAGGCCTTCGTAGCGCCGTAGGCTGCCCTCGATGACCGTGCCGTCCAACAGGCTGCAGCCACCGGTCCAGGTGTCGATGCCATCGGCCCGTTCGAAGGTGGGGCAGGCCAGGCCCTGGGGCACGGCGTCACTGGTCGCATCGACCAGATCCAGCAAGCCTTCGGGCTGCACGGCGGCCCAGGTCGCGCCGATTTCGTCGGGCGAGGCCAAGGGCGCGACTTCGGGCTCCAGCGTTCCGCCACAAGCTGTAGCGAGCAGGCTGGCGAGCGGGGCGGCGAGCACGAGATGGGGCATGCGGGCGTTCATGTTCACTCTGAGTATGGCCTCAGCACCCCCCGCGTCAAGCGCCCAGGCCGGACGAGGCACGATGATGCTGGTGATTCGGGTGTCCCTGGTGGGGTTCAGAGGACGCCGTACTCGGGTCCCTGACCGCCTTCTGGCGGCACCCAGCGGATGATCTGGTAGGGGTCGCGGATGTCGCAGGTCTTGCAGTGTACGCAGTTTGCGAAGTCGACCTGCATCTCTTTGCGGCCGCTTTCCTGGTTGTCCACCATGTTGTAGACTTGGGCCGGGCAGAAGCGCTCGCAGGGGTTGCCGTATTCTTCCTTGCACTTGGTGGCGCAGATCTCGCGGTCGGCGATCAGCAGGTGGCAAGGCTGGTCCTCGTCGTGCTTGGTGCCCGACCGGTAGACATCGGTCAGCTTGTCGACGATGTATTCATTGTCGTAGGTCAAGTCGTCGCGCGCCGGGTAGTCATTGCTGCCATAGACCGCGGCCTTCTTGCGCATTTCCTTGTAGTCGGCGTGGAAGGGCTGGATGTCCTTGCCGGGACCGAAGAGGAACTGCAGCCCACCCCTGAAGCCGCCTTGAACCATGCCGTTTTCAAAGGCGCTGTGCCAGTTCTTGGCGGGCTCCATCTCTTCTTTGACCCAGCTCTGGTCCACCTTTTGGGCGAAAGCGGCCAGGGCGCTTTCGGAGCTGTCGCCCGAGAGCAGCGCGGCAAAGGCGGTCTCGGCGGCCAGCATCCCGGTCTTCATCGACAGGTGGATGCCCTTGATCCGCATCGGATTGAGGAAGCTGGCGGTGTCTCCACACAGCATCGCCCCGGCCCCGTACAGCTTGGGGACGGACGCCCAGCCGCCCACGGTCACGGTCTTGGCGCCGTACTTGACGACCTTTCCGCCGGCCAGCTTGCGGCGCACGAAGGGGTGATTCTTGAGCTTCTGGAGCAGGTAGTGGCAGTCCATGGCCGGGTCTTTGGCGTTGAGCGAGACCAGCAGGCCGATCGCGAGCTTGTCGCCGGCCATGGTGTAGATGAAGCCGCCTCCGAAGGTGTCCAGGTCGAGGGGGTAGCCAGCCAGCAGCGTCACCTCGCCCCGGGTCACGCTGCCTTCGGGCATGTCGAGCAGCTCCTTGCAGCCGACCTCGTAGACCTGGGGCTGGCTGTCCTTGTCCAGCTCCAGCTTCTCGATCAGCTTGCGGGCCAGGTGACCGCGCGGGCCCTCGCCCAGGATCGTGACCTTGGCTTCAAGATCCATGCCCAGCTCGAAGGTCCCCTTTGGTTCGCCGTGGGCGTCGACGCCCTTGTCGCCGGTGCGCACCCCCGTGACCCGCTTGTCGTCGTCTTCGTCCCACAGCAGGTCCACGCCCGCGAAGCCCGGGAAGACCATCACGCCCTTCTCTTCGGCGCCCTCGGCCAGCCACTTCTCGAGCTTGGCGACCGAGATGATCGGCAGGCCGTGGTCCTTGAGGAAGGGCGGGATGATCGGCGCCGTGATGGCCCCGGTCTTGGTGAGGAACTGCATGGACTCGGCGTCGACCGTGCGTTCGTGGGGGAAGTCGTCGCGCGTCTGCCAGTCCGGGATCAGCTCGGTGAGGGCCCGAGGGTCCAGGATCGCGCCGGAGATCCCGTGGGCACCGACTTCCGAGCCCTTCTCGATGAGCGCGATCATCGGCTCTTCGAGCTGCTGGTCTTCAGGGGCGCTCTCGTTGTGCTTCTCGATGAGATCCATCAGGTGGATCGCGCCGGCGAGGCAGGCAGGGCCGCCGCCAACGAACAGCACATCGACAGGCATGGACTCGCGTTCCATCTCGGCTCCCAGAGCAGGGGGGGGGAAGCGTTCGCGCCGGTAGCAGCCTGGCAAGCAGGCCCCGACCGAAGCCAAGGCCTCGCATTAACCGAAGGCAGCACGCCGGGCTGCTGCCTGCGACCTGCCGCCCGCTACTGGACGCAGCCGGGGGGGCAAGATGCGGGCCGCCCACTCCGGGGATAGCGGTCGGGTTCAGCGGAGGTCATCACGTGTCTCGCCGGATCTGGCTCTTCATTTCGCTCTTCCTGTTGCTGGTCATTGCCGACCAGACCGCCAAGTGGCTGGTGATCCAGCACATTGCATACCGCAGCCAGGAAATTGTAATTGTCCCTGGTTTTTTCAGCCTGGTGCATGTCCAAAACACCGGCGCTGCCTTTGGCATGCTGCAGGACTCTGTGTGGCGCTACCCCGTGTTCGGGGTCTTCACCCTGCTGGCGGTCGGTGTGCTGACCCATATGTGCTTCCAGCTTCCCGACAACGACCGCTTCCAGACGGTGGCCTTGTCGATGATCATGGCGGGGGCGGTGGGCAACGCAGTGGATCGGGTCTACAACGCTGTGGTCAACGGCGAGATGTACGTCACGGACTACTTGCGGGTCTTCATCGACAGCCCCAAGCCTCGGGCCTGGCTGATCAACCAGTTCCACACCAACGAGTGGCCTAGCTTCAATGTGGCTGACATTTGCATCGTGGTGGGCTTGAGCCTGTTCATGATTTACTATCTGTTCATCCAGAAGGACGAGGTCGTCGCCCCGGAACCTCCGGCCGAACCCGTGAACGACCTGCCAACACCCAGGTAGGACCTGCCCACCCCTACAGCGTGTCTCGCCACGCCTGGTACAGGATGAGGGTCCACAGCTTCAGGCCGTGATTGGCTCGGCGCTCGATGTGGTCATCCACCAGGGCGCGCACGCCGGCAGGGTTCCAGGTGCCGCTGTCCTGGTCGCACAGGCGGTCGGCTCGGTCACGCAGGAAGTCGGCGCCACCGGTCCGTAGCCAGCGGTCAAGCGGGGCAGGCATGGAGCGCTTGGGGCGGTGGAGGATCCGGTCTGGCAGGCGCCCGGCCATCGCGTCTCGTAAGGGCGCCTTGGTCGCGGTGCGAGTGCCGTGGCGGCGTAGCTTTGCGGACGAGGGCCAGGAATTGCAGAGCGCCACCAACTGGCGATCCAGCAGGGGGTAGCGGATCTCGAGCCCCGCCGCGGTCGCCATGCGCTCGGCCCGAGCGAGGCTGTCCTCGGGTAGCCATCCCCGCTGCCAGACGTGGAGGATCTGGTTGAGGGGGTCGGTGTCCACTTCTTGGTAGATGGGGTCGAGGACCGTCCGGCGGATCCCGGGCCGGATAAGGCCGATATCGCGCAGGACCTGGA
>JAADHA010000179.1 GCA_013152105.1 Oligoflexia bacterium
GGAAGCATCAGCAACGAACACACCTTCATGGCGGACGTCGCTGATCGCGCCAGCATCGACGCACAGCTTCGCGCCCTGACCGAGCGGGTCGTCTGGCGAGCACGCAAGCGCAAGCTGATGGCCCGTACCGTCACGCTCAAGCTGCGCTACGCCAACTTCCAGACCCTGACCCGGTCTCGAACGAACCCCGCCACCGACCAGGAACGGGTCGTGCTGGCCACTGTGCGTGACCTGCTCGACCATGTCCTGGTGGGTCAGCGGGCCGTGCGCCTGCTGGGCGTTGGCCTGACCCACCTGGTTCCTCACCAGACCCAGCTCGGTCTGCCCTTCGCTGGCACCGCCTCACAAGATGATCGTCGAGCCCAGCTCAGCAGCGCGGTCGACACGGTCCGCCAGCGCTTCGGCTACGACGCCATCCGGCTGGGCGTCACCAAGCAGCCCGGTCAGTAATAGTGCTTGGCCAGCATCCGCCCGACGATCAGACCGACGCCTCCCCCGATGGTGCTGAGCAGGAAGGCCATGAACAGCGAGATCGGCTGACCCATCCACCAGCCGATGCTGCTGAACAGAAAGAAACCGCCCCAGCCCATCAGCTTGTACATCTGCCCCTCGTTCAGAAATCCCAGCGCAGGCTGGCCTGGGCCCGGTCGTGGGTGTCCAGACCCAGGATCGGGCCGCGCTCGGTACCGGGATGGTACGTGATCGCCAGCAGGCTGGCGACCAGCCCATCCATGATCTCATAGCTGACAGCGGCGCGACCCGCCCAGCCGCTCTGCGCCAGCCAGCCCCAGCCCATCACCACCGCCTCGACCGCCATGCGCTGCTTGAGCAGGGGCTTGTTGGCCCGCAACGCCCAGGCCGAGGTGTCGACCGGGTAGATCAGGTCCTGGGGGCGCTGCGGCATGAAGCCCTGGATCAGGTCCAGATCCAGGGTCGTGCCCTTCCAGCCCGACCAGCTCGCTCCTAGCAGGCCCTGGTAGAGGTCTGGCCGCTCGGTGCGCACATCGAAAACCGGCACAAAGCCCTGGCTGGTGTCGATCACGGTGCCGACATTCACCGGATAGCGATGTTTCCAGGTGAGTTCCCAGCGCAGCAGCACCCACGGTGTCTGGGCCGCGCCGTCATGGCCGACGATGGTGTAGCGGTGGTGGTCCAGATCGATGCTGATCGACTCGCCCTGGTTGGCGGCCGTCACCATGCCGATCAGGTCCGGCAGGTCGAACACGCCCTGCTGGTCGAGCACCGAGCCGCCCATCACCGACAGATCCACGCCGCGCCCTCGCCAACTCCACCGCCCAAGCGCCTGGATCTGGCCCAGGTCCCAGCGCGGCTGGACGTGGCGGTAGGAGATGTCCGCGTTGTCGATGAGCGCCTCGAAGTCGTCGATGCCGTTGATATTATAGGTCAGGCCTTCATCGGCGATGACCCCCGGTAGGGCTCCGAAGGGCCCGGTCGGAGGGCTGCGATAGCCAAAATCGGCTTCTGGAATGACCATCACTTCGAAGCGATGGCTGCCCGACCAGAACCCGTCACTCTGAAGCCCCAGTGACAGCCGCGCCATGCTCACCGGCAGCCGCAGGTCGGCCAGGTCGACCATGCCCGGCTCGCGTTGGTCCAACGGCGTGGCCACGTCCAGCACCGACAGGGTACGGCCCTGGCCGAAGCTGACGACCTGCCGCCCCAGGGTGGTGTCGAGGGGACCCGTGGTGGCAGAGACCCAGGCTTCGCGCAGGGCGAGCTGGCTCTGGTATTCGTCGAGGGTCGCCTGCTGCCAGGTGCCGGGATCCGCCAGGTAGGCGAAATCGAATTCGCCGTGGCCCGAGACCCGCGCCCGGAAGGCGCCCTGATGCAGGCCCAACCACAAGTCCGCGCTCTGACGAACCTTGGCCAGCGGGCTGCCCTTGCGTGACTCCAGCCACACCGCTTCTTCAGTCTTCAGCGTGCCGCCGAAGTGTACCGGGCTGGGCGGCTTGGCAGGCGGAGGGGGCTCGATCGCACCCGAGCTGCCAAAGCCCGCGTCGTCGCCCTTATCCTCGCCCTTGTCCTGGCCCTCGCCCCAGCCATCCTCGTCGGCCGTGTCGGCCGTGTCGGCCGTGTCGGCCGTGTCGGCAGGCGCACCCAGGGCCGGGCCCATGCTCATCAGCCACAGGGACAGCGATCCCGCAGGCAGCACCTACAGGCCCCGTTCGAGGCGCTGCTCGGTGAAGTCGGCGTCGACCACATCGGCCTGGTTGAGCTTGACATCGGAGAACTGGAGGATGGATTCGCTCTCCAGCGCACCATCCCGCATGGTCCGCACCGTCACGGTCTGCGGGATCCACACACCGTCGATCTGCTGAAGGCCAGTGACCTTCGTGTACTTGAGTCGCTTTCCGGACAGAACCCAGGCCTTGATCTGCAGGCTCATCAGCTTCTGCTTGCTGACCCAGAGCTGGGTCTTGAGGTAGCCCGTCTCGGCCTTTTCCTTGTCGGTGGCGGGCCGGGCCTCGATGACCCAACAGGGCTCACCGTCCACGTCACCATTTGCGTCCACCATGGTGTAGGTGTAGGCATCAGGATCCTTGGTGGTCATGTCGGAATAGGTCAGGTCGGTACCCATGAATGAGCCGGACTTGTCCCCCGATGCGATTCGGATCGAGCGTCCCAGACTGGGCAGATAGAGCCACTGGTCGTCGGTCGCATCGGCCGCCGAGTAGTCCACCGAGAGCAGGCCAGCTCCGCGCACATCGGCCGGCGCCTCGAAGATCAGGAGCTGCTTGTTGCCCTGGTCGAACTTCATGCTGCGAGTCTGCACCGTGCGGGTGCGCTCTCGCCCGGCCTTGTCCCGAATCGTGATCTGGAGGCGTGCGGTCTGATGGTCTGCTGTGGCGCGTCCCTCGACCGCGGCCATGATCGCCGCCGGATCGGTCTCATCGGGGGTGATGGCGACGGCAGGCCCCGCCAGGGACACCACCAGGACGCTGGTGGCGAGCAGAACGCGGCACAATTCACGAAGCAGCATGGTCGCCTCGGTAGATGGTGCGCAGCAGAGCCGGCACCAGGATGAGGTTGGAGAAGAGACTGAAGCCACAGGCGGCTGCCACCAGCACACCAAAGCGCTGGATGTTGAGGAGCTGCGAAGCCAGGTAGGCCCCGAAGCCGATCGACAAGATGACGGTGGTGCTGACGATGGCTCGTCCCGCGTGCTCGAGGGCGTGGGAGATCGCCAGATTGACGTCCTGGTCTTGGAGGTAGGCCACGCGGAACTGGTGGAGGTAGTGGATCGTGGAGTCGACCGCGATGCCGATGACGATGGACGCGATCAACAGGGTCGCGAGGTCGATCGGGATCCCTGCAACACCCATGAAGCCCAAAATCATCGCCACGGGCAAGACATTGGGGATCAGCGCGACGACAGCCAGACGAAGGCTGCGCAAGAGCATGGCCATCATCACCGCGATGATGCCGACCGCTACGCCGAAGCTGCGGATCATGTCCAGCAGCAGCGTCCCCACCGTGCTGACCAGGGAGTAGGCCGAGCCGGTCACGATCACCTTGACCCTGCCCGCCGCGATCAAGTCGCCCATATACTGGTTGATGCTGTCCTGGAGGTAGTCGGCCAGGGGCAAGAGCGAGGTCGCGTCCATCCAGTCCAGGCGGAAGCTGATGTGGGTCTTCTTGAGATCAGTCGTGGCGACGCGGTGGAGATCGCGCGGGCTGGCGCTCTCGAAGAGCAACAGGTCATCGGACACGCCGCGTTGGTCCGGCGGGATCACGTAGGCGGCCGGATCGCCCTGGTGCAGCGCGCGGTTGACTTCTTTCACGATGCCCAGCAGGCTGGTGCTGTTGCCGACGATGTGTTCACCGGTCCGAGGGTGCCGGAAGGCGCGCACATGTTTTTCCAGACCCTCCATTGCGACCAGCACATCGCGATCCGTCACGCCCAGCTCACCGGGCGCGTCGATAACCACGGACACGCTGCTGATCCCGCCGACTTTCTGGTCGAGGATCCGAACGCTTCTAGGGGTAGGGTCGTCGCTGGGAAGCCAGGTGAGCGGGTCGTGATAAACCCGGACCTGGGAGATGCCGACTGCGGCCACGATGGCCACCAAGAGCGAGCCCAGGTACACCCCGCGGCGCCCGCGTACCGTGGCCGATAGCCCGGTACAGAACGACAACAGCGCGTCGACCCGGTCCCGCTTTCTTCCCGTGTCTGTG
>JAADHA010000691.1 GCA_013152105.1 Oligoflexia bacterium
GCGGACCTCGCTGGGGGTCGGGCCTCGGACCCGCAGGGCGGCCAGCACCGCGGCCGCGACGTGGCTGTCCAGTTCGCCATCGGCCCAGCGATCCATCAGGGCGGCGGCTTCTTGTTCGGCCAGGTCACGGCCATCGAGCAGGGCATCCAGCAAGCGCTTCATGGGTCTCTCCGGTCACCGATATCGGGCAGCTTCAGGAAGTTTTCGAGCAGGGCGGGACCGTCTGGGCTCAGGATGCTCTCGGGGTGGAATTGCACGCCGAGGGCCACGATCTCGCGGTGACGGACCGCCATGATCTCGCCGTCCTTGGTGCGGGCGCTGACCTGCAGGCAGTCGGGGAGATCGGCCACGGCCAGCGAGTGGTAGCGCCCGCACTGCATCGGCTGGGGCAAACCCGCGAACAGGCCGCGGCCGTCGTGATGGACAGGGCTGGGCTTGCCGTGCATCAGGCGCTTGGCGGGTACGACCCGCCCACCCAGGACCTGGCAGAGGGACTGGTGGCCCAGGCAGACGCCGAGCAGCGGGATCTTGCCCAGGGCCGCGGCGATCAGCGCCATGCTGAGGCCAGCGTCATCGGGCGTGCCCGGTCCCGGCGAGACCACCAGGTGGGTCGGCGCCAGCGCCAGCGCGTCCCGCACCGAGATGGCGTCGTTGCGGTAGACGTCGACCTGGGCCCCCAGGATCTGGAAGGCTTGCACCAGGTTGAAGGTGAACGAGTCGTAGTTGTCGATCATCAGCACGCGCGTGTTCATCGCCGCTTCCTTGTGCTCCGGTTTGAGCATCACAGCCCCGACTCGGCCAGCCGCAGAGCTTCGGCCAGGGCCGCGGCCTTGGCGATCACCTCGTGGTACTCGCGGGTCGGGTCGCTGTCGGCCACGATCCCGGCGCCGGCCTGCATGGCGTAGCTTCCGGCGTGCAGAAAGAGGGTGCGGATCGCGATGGCCTGGTCCATGTCACCGGGCTTCCCCTGGGCGTCCGCCCCGAAGTAGCCCACTGTGCCCGCGTACAGCCCCCGCCGGGCGGGCTCCAACTGGTCGATCAGCTCCATGGCGCGCACCTTGGGGGCGCCGCTGACGGTGCCGGCAGGGAAGCAGGCGGCGAACAGGTCGAAACAGTCCCGGCCCGGCTGGAGCGTCGCGGTCACGCCGCTGACCGTGTGCATCACGTGGCTGTAGCGCTCGACGATGCGGTAAGGGGCGACCTTGACCGAACCCGTGCTGGCGACCCGCCCCGCGTCGTTGCGCGCCAGGTCGACCAGCATCACGTGCTCGGCGTGCTCTTTTTCGTCGGCCAGCAGCTCGGCCGCCATGCGCGCGTCCTCGGCCGGGTCCTGTCCCCGTGGCCGGGTGCCGGCGATGGGCCGCAAGGTCGCGGTGCGCCCCTCCAGGCGGACCAGGGCCTCGGGCGAGCTGCCGATCGCGTAGATGGTGTCGTCTGCCATGGCGCTCGCTCCAGGCAGCGCGGCGTAGAACATATAGGGCGAGGGGTTGAGCAGGCGCAGGGCGCGGTAGACTTGGAAGGGGTCGAGGTCGCAGGCGCCCTCCAGGCGGGTCGAGAGGACGAGCTGGAAGACCTCGCCGGCTGTGATCTCGCGCTTTACGCGGCGCACCGCGGCTTCGAAGGCGGCCTGGCTGAAGGTGGCCCGGGGACTGGCGAAGCCACCGGGCGCACGGGGGTTTGGGATCGGGCCGCGCAAGGCGTAGACAAGGTCGCGGCGAAGGGCGGCGCGCTGGGTGTCGTCCCCATCGTGCAGCAAGGCGACGCGGCGGCTGCTGTGGTCGAAGACCAGGATGCTGCGAGGCGCGACGTAGCTGGCCAAGGGGGTGGCAGGGGCGGGGCGGTCCGCTCCGACCCGGACCCGCTCCAGGTGCCGCACCAGGTCGTAGCTGGTCGATCCCACCAGCCCGCCGTGAAAGGGCAGGCCGGGGACACGAGGGCCAGGGCGGGGTGCCATAGCCAGGGCTGCCCGGAGCTGATCGAGCAGCGCGCCCGGTGTTCGGGCCAGGTCGTGGCGTGTGGACTTGCCGGCCTGGTGCAGCACCAGGGACTGCTCGGTGATCACCACCTCGAGCGCCTGGCCAAAGCCGATGAAGGAGTAGCGTCCGACCCGCTCGCCCCCCTCGACCGACTCCAGCAGGAAGCGCGGACAAAAGGGTGCCAGCTTCAGGAAGGCCGACACCGGCGTGTCGAGGTCCGCCGGGATGTCGAAGGGTGGCTTCAGCGGTGAGGGCAAGGGAGCTTCATGGCAGCGTGCTGCGGCGACCCCGGCAGGGGCGGGGATTGCGGTCATGGCGGGGCTCTACTGGGATCACGGGGGGGGTGTCAAGGGAATCACTCGGCAGCTTGTACCTGCAAGACATGCCCACAAGTAGCAGGGAGGCCGATCGGGAGATAGGCGCTGCTTTGCCTACGCCTCCAGGAGAGCCCCGTGAACCGCCTGTCCTCAAGCCTGACCGTCGCCCTGCTTCTCGCGGGCTGCAACAACCCCAGCCAGACGCAGACCAAGACCACCGCGGGGACGCCCGGAAAAGCCGCCAAGGTTGAGATGTACGTCATGTCCCAGTGTCCCTACGGCGTAAAGGCCGAGAACGCGATGTTCCCCGTGAAGAAGCAGCTCGGTGACGCGATGGACCTGGATATTCAGTTCATCGGGCGGGGGGACGTGACGGAACTCAGCTCGCTGCATGGTGCCCCCGAAGTCAAGGGCGACCTCGTCCAGATCTGCGCCGCCCAGCAGGACAAGGACGCCCTCCTCGACATGATCCTCTGTCAGAACAAGAACCCCAAAAAGGTCGACACCAACTGGGAATCCTGCGCAGGCAGCGCTGGGCTCGATGTCGAGAAGATCCGTACCTGCGCGGAAGGCGACGCTGGCAAGCAGCTCTTGGCCGCTTCCTTCGCCGACGCCAAGAAGCGGGGCGCGAAGGGCTCTCCCACCATCTTTGTGGACGGTGAGCGCTACCAGGGTGGTCGCAAGACCAGCGACTTCTTGCGGGCCGTCTGCAACACCTTTGACAGCGACGCCCCCAAGGTCTGCGCCGACCTGCCTGTTCCGCCCCAGGTGGACGCCATCTTCCTCAGCGATGCCCGCTGCAAGAAGTGCGATATACGCCCGCTCGAAGGCAAGCTCAAGGGGAACTTCGCCGGCCTCAAGGTCCAGTACCTCGACTACAAGGACACCGACGGAAAGGCCCTCTACGACAAGCTCCACGCGGCCGATCCCTCCTTCGTCATGTTGCCCGCCGTGCTGCTCTCCCAGAACGTGAAGAAGGACACCGAGGGCTACGCGGGCATCAAGAAATACCTGGAGCCCGCTGGGGACTACCTGACCCTCAAGCTGGGCGGCGCCTTCGACCCGACGGCCGAGATCTGCGACAACAAGATCGACGACGACGGCAACGGGCAGGTGGACTGCGATGACGCCGGGTGCGATCAGGCCCTGCTCTGTCGCGAGTCCAAGCCTCAGACCTTGGACCTGTTCGTGATGTCGCACTGCCCCTACGGTGCCAAGGCGCTCATCGCGGCGAACGAGGTCGTGGACCACTTCGGTGATGACATCTCGCTCAACGTACACTACATCGGCAGTGATCGAAACGGGACCTTGACCTCTCTGCATGGCCAGCCCGAAGTGGATGACGATGTCCGCGAGCTCTGCGCGCAGAAATACTATCCCGAGAACCACCAGTTCCTCGACTACATGGCCTGCTTCAGCAAGGACTACAAGAAGGCCGACTGGAAGGCTTGCGCGGCCGAAGCCAAGATGGACACTGGCGTGATTCAGAAGTGCTTCGATGGCGAAGGCAAGGACCTGCTCCGCAGCAGCTTCAGCCAGGCCCAGGCGCTCAGCATCAGCTCCAGCCCCACCTTCATCTCCAACAACACGCGCAAGTTCAACGCGACCGCCGCCCCTGCTCTGCAGAAGCAGTTCTGCAAGGACAACGCCAGCGTGGCGGGCTGCGACTCGATGGTGGTGGCGGATGCGGGGAACGCGGCGCCTGTACCGGCGGGTGAGTGCAAATAGAGCGGTCGCGGGGCGGTTGCGCTTCGATGGCCGCCTCAACGGCTGCGTCAAGCAAGAGTTCACATAAGCGATAGACTTGACGCGTAAACTGCGCTAACTTCTCGTGCATGGAACTCTCCCCGCGCGAAGCTACTGAACTCGCCGCCTTCTTC
>JAADHA010000387.1 GCA_013152105.1 Oligoflexia bacterium
AAGGGCGGCCGTTGCCTGGATGACCCCCGCCGGTCGGTGCTTGCCCTTACCGTGGAGTGCAAGGAGACCAAGCAGTCCGACCCCGGCATCCGTGGCTCGGGGGTGCAGTGCGGGTCGGCGAGGATGAAGGTCCTCCCGTCGGCGTCTGGCGCAGACCTCATGTGGTTCAATCGACGGGCCTACACACACAGCGGAGGCGTCTGGCGGTACATGCTCAGGTGGCTCATGCGCGGTGCTTGGCGCCCGTGGGCAGCGAGGACCCCGGGCATAAGACCGGCCACCAGATTGCGCGATGGCCACGGAGCCTCGGGGTCGCAGCTTAGGCTCCACCACCCGATGTTGCGCCGTAGGTTATTCGGTTTACTCCCCGCCTTCCCCAAGGTTCGGCAACGCATGCTGTGGTCAGTCAGCCTCCCGCTCTTAGCCACCCTGAGCGCCAACGCGGCCGATCAGGCCCATGGACAGGCCGCGGTCGACTGGGAGTCGCGGGACGCCCCAGCCAGCGGCTCGGAGCTGTCGTTCGGCGACAACATGCCAATCCCCTGGCTCCCTGGGCTGTCATGGTCGTGGACCGAGATCGAGATCACAGGCACAGTCCTGGCCGACAACATGCGACAGGCCCTGGTCACAGACCCGTTTGGGAACCAACACGCTGTCCAAGTGGGCGACTATGTCGACTACAACTGGGCCCAAGTCGTCTTCGTTGGACCACGCCATATCGTTCTTCGGTGGGACACGCCGTTTCTAGCGGCTGATCGTGCCATGTGTTGGGGGGTACTCTATCTGGCTCCCGCCTCAAACCCTGCCCTTAGGGACCCGTTTCGACCCTGGAGTACGGCGATTGACCCGCCGGTCGTCACCCACTCAGTCCACATGGGCTGCGGCCGCTCCAAGGAGTTGCTGGACGAGAGGTACCCGGATCTGCTCACCGATGCCCCCCACTCCCACGTGGACCTAGGTCCGACGAGATAGCGTTCGCACCGCGTCAACCAGGCCATCCATGTGGCTGGAGTTTCGACATAAGAGGCGCACGCTCTGCGCTCGCGACTGCTCTCGTGGCTGGCCCCGAGTTGGAGAGGGACTCGCGAGAGGGTCGAGGCGAATTGGACACCGTTGAGGCGCGGAGGATTGTCCTCGAATGTGTGAAGGTGACCGAAGAGAGGACGTCTTGCTTTGCGCCATGGCCCCTTGGCGTCTTTGCGTTGAGTTCGCCTCTCTCGCCCCGGGCGCGCCGAGCCGCTCGTTTCAGGCTGTCACGCCGACGAGAGTCCACCGCTTCGGCGCGAAGCGCCATGTCGATGCTCCAGACGCTACGCGGTTCACCTCGGGGCGGCCCCGCCCCCAACGGAGGGTGGAAGCGCGCGCCACACAATGCCAAGATCGGCGCATGGCGGATCCCGCCCCTTGCCACTTCTGGGCACCGCGATGCTGCTCAATCGCTTCAGCGTCCACTATGAGCCCGTCGCGTGTTGCGGACCGAGCATGGCGCCGCGATCTCACGGCAGCAGCGATGCTCAGCCCTGGCCGAGAACCCGCGCCCGACAGCACCAGATCGCCGGGTAGACCGCGCGTCCGTCCGGCACGACACGGCGTTGGAGTTCGCCCGCGTCGACTCCGGCTTCCAGCTTGAGTCCGCGTCGCGCCAGGAAGTCCTCGGCGTCGTCGGGATGCAGCCCGAAGGTGATGGGCTCGCCCAAGACCGAGAGCAGGCTGGTGCTGGCCCGCAGGAAGCTGGCCCGCAGGTCGGGATCATCCAGCAGAAACCACAGGTCCATCCCCAGGCTGGACCCCACAGCCGAGTGCGTTGCGATGTCCCGCAGCGTACGGTCCACGGCGGCACGACGCAGGTACATGGTGACACCCTCCCAGATCCACGCGGTGCGCAGCCCCGGATCGAAGCCGGCCCGCGCCAGTTCTTGGGGTACGGATTCGACCTGGAAGTCACACTCCACGACCTTGCGGTTCACAGCCGGCCAGTCCTGGCCCTTGCCCGCCACGAAGCGGGTCTTGCGCCGGGCCGTCGCGGGGTGGTCCACCTCGAAGACGGGCCGCCCCCGAAGCGCGTCGGCGAAGCGCCAGGCGCGGGTGTCGTAGCCGGCACCGAGCACGACGACCTGCTCCACGCTGCCATCCGAGCTGCCATCCGGGCTGCCATCCGGGCTGCCATCCGGGCTGCCATCCTGAAGGTCAATCGCCAGCCAGTCGTCGAGGACGCGGTGCCGCGCCAGCACAAAGGTCCCCAGGCCGCTGGAGAGCTGCTGGGCGACGTCCGCCAGATGAGGCGCCCCCGCGGCGGCAGCCAGCCCCAGGCGTCCGGCCGGCGACAGGAAGGACTGGGCAAAGGGGTCATCGACGATGCGTTGGTCCGCGGCACGCAGGTGTTCCCTGGCCCGGATCAGGCAGACGGCTTCAGCAGTTTGGCTGGCACGGTCGCGCATCGTGACCTTGTTGGCTTGGACCCGGGCTATCCCTTGTAGTCGATGGGGGGGTGGCTCGCGATGAAGGCGGCGGCCTCGGCTGGCGTGTCAACAAAAGCGAGGAGCGGTCGGTATTGCCGGTTCTCCGCCAGCTTCTCTAACAGCGGGCGCACCGGGCGTTGTTGAGTCCAGTAGTCGCGACCCAGAAACACCATCGGCGACACCACGTCAAAGGTGCCGTAGTGGTTCTGGGCGGCGTCCATGAACACTTCTTGCAGGGTCCCCGCGCTGCCCGGCGCGTAGATGACACCCGAGGTCGCGATCGCCAGCAAGCCGTCCTCGCGCAGGCTGTTGCTGAAGTACTTGGCCACATGGGTCGCGAAGAGATTGGTCGGCTCGTGACCGTAGAACCAGGTGGGAATCGCCAGGCTGTCGACCTGTGATCCCGACGGCCAGCGCTGCCGCACGTCGACCGCGGTCTCGACCCAGCCGGCGTCTCGAAAGTGGGGAGCCGGTGACAACATCGACAAGGCCTGAGTCAGCGCGGTGCCATCCTGGTCCCGCAGCCACGCACCGACGTGGGCAGCCTCCATCGCACCGGGCCCCCCGCCGCTCGCGACCAGCATTCCGTCCTGGGCCAGCAAGCGGCCCAGCCTGACCACATCGGCATAGGCGGTATCGGTCCGAGCCAGTGCATGCCCGCCCATGATCGCCACCACCCGCCGGGCCGATCCCCGGTCTGCGGGGTCAGTGGACAGCAGGTCGACCAAGGCGTTGTCCATGGCGTGGTCGTGCAGACGCTGCGCGATCGCGTCGGCCATCGACAGGCGCGCGCCCAGCTTGTCGTGACGGGACCGATACCAAGCCCAGATCTGCCCATCCACGGTGTCTTCACGACTGTCTGGCTGGCCCATCCGGTAGCCCGCCATCAGTTCGTCGCTGGTGTAGAGCTTGGAGCGGTACGGCAGAAAGGGCAGGTCGGGCAGCCGTGGCAGGATCAAGCCGCCGGTGGACTCGATGTGCTGGCGTTCGGTAATGGTGAGCCGACACCCCAGGTAGACTGCGTTGTTCGACGACACCGCCTTGATGGTCTGATCCACATGGCACAGATCCAGCTCGTAGACCGCGACGCCGCACAGGTCCCCCTGTTGCTCCACGTGACACAAGAGATCCGCGACCGACCGCAATTTCAGATGCACCGAAACCTCCGACCGGCAGAGGATAGCCGCCCAGGCCCGATCGCGCCCACCCTGGACAGCTAATGCACGTGCTCGGAAGTTCCTGACCACCCATCCGACTATGTGTCATTGGCCCATGTGAAGCGCAGCGGCTCGAGCAGTTGCGCTGCGAGTGCCTGGGGAGTGCCGCGTTTCAACGTGGGTGCCCACCCCCTGTGTGAGGATGCCGAGGAGTGAGGATGCGAAGCGCTCTGGACACCACATCGAGTTGCCTTGAGCGGCAGCGGTCAGGCGGCTGCACGCTCCCCGGGAGCATCGGTCCATCGCACTGGCCGTGCGACCCTGTTGTAGTCGGTAGGTGAGCGAGCCGGCCTGTGTCCGGTCGCACGGCCACCACGAGCGTGCGCGACCCGTGCCGCACGTAGTGCTGGTCGATCCCCGCTGGAACCTGGCGCGGCCGCGCGCCGACCGCCATGGGGGAGCTTCTTCGGCAGGCCAAGCGCCTGGATGCCCGCCTTCTCGTCAATGCAGACGAGCACCCCCAATGGACGAAGTGGG
>JAADHA010000090.1 GCA_013152105.1 Oligoflexia bacterium
TGGGCGGTGACGGCGTCTTGGAGGGAAGGACCGGCGGCCCAGCTCATCGCCAAGGCGCCCTGGCCGGCGTAGTGACCCAGGACGGCGGGCACCCGTGGGTCGGAGACCTGGCGCAAGATGGCGTACTCGTTGCTGATCACTGACCGCACGGCGCGGTCGCCCAGGTCGACGGCGCGGCGCACGGCCGCCACAGCAGGTGAGCGCTGGCCAACGACGCGGTCGGCCCGCCACAGCTCATCGCCTGCCGTGGGGGCGTTCTGGTCGTGCTGCGTCATGTGCCGCGTCATGCACTGCCGCAGCGCGAAAGGACCGACCCGGTCCGAGGTCATGGGCGCTCCGTTCGGGGACATCCCGTCAGAGGCAACTAACGAGTGAACGGGCCCGATCCCACCCGCTCAGGGAGCGAAGTGGGGTTGGGGCGTGGAAGTGGGTGGGCAGATGGGTTAGCTGTCAAGACGAGCAGCCGGGTTTGCCGCGTTGGACGACACCTCAGGCCAGCGCTGGCCCGCTCTGGGCGTTTGGCCCGCCGGCTCGTGCCCGTACCCCTCCCCCGTGGACCACCGATGCCCGTCACCGCCGGCGAATTCCGTAGCGCGATGGGGCGGTTTGCCGCGGGCGTCACGGTGGTCACGGTCCGTGATCCGGCCTGCGGCGACCGCGGCATGACGGCCAGCGCGGTGTGCTCGGTCTCCCTCGACCCACCGCTGCTCTTGGTCTGCGTCAAGAAGGGCAAGCGGACGGACGCGGTGCTTCAAGACGGGGACGCTTTCGCCCTCAACCTGCTGTCCGAAGATCAGGTGCTGCTGTCCAACCGCTTCGCCGGCTACGGCGATGCACCCACTGACGACCTGTCGGACCTGGACATCGACCGGGCGCCGCTCAGCGGGGCCGCGTGGTTTCCCGGGGCGCTGGCTCGGATCGACTGTGCCGTACACGGGATCCTCGATGGTGGTGATCACCACATCTACCTGGGCCGCCTCGAAGCGGTCGACCTGCCGGGTGATCGCGACGATCTTCGCCCGCTTTTGTACTTCGCCGGCGCCTACCGGACCGCGGGCGACCGCCTCTGAGCGTCTCCGTCGGGCCGCCTGATGGTCGCTGACCCACCCCTCATCAACATCGGAGAAGAGTATGGCCAAGGCACGTCACGTCGTGGTGACCGGAGGAGGGCGTGGGCTCGGTGCAGCCACCGCTCGCCTGTTCAAGAAGCAGGGCTATCGCGTGACCGTCATGGCTCGCACGCGGGCCGAGATCGAAGGCCTGGCCGATGAGATCGGCGCCTACGCGGTTCGCATCGACGTCAGCGACCCGGCCAGCGTCGAGGCGGCCTTCATGGCGGCCGGGCCGGTCGATGTCCTGGTCAACAACGCCGGCATGATGCGGCCTTCCCTGGTCACGAAGACGGATGTGCGCGTCTGGGAGGAACACCTCAAGGTCAACCTCACGGGTTCATTCTTGTGTGCGCTCAAAGTGCTGCCGGGCATGATCTCCCGTGGCTCCGGGCGCATCATCAACATCGCCGGGACGACCGGCGTGACGGGCTATGCGGGCTTGGCGGCGCTGTGCGCCAGCAAGCACGGTCTGGTCGGTTTCACCCGTGCGCTGGCTGCCGAGGTCGGCCACAAGGGTGTGACCGTCAACGCCATCTGCCCCGGCATGCTGGACACCGAGGCGACCCACCTGGGTCTGGAGACCCTCGCCGAAAAATCGGGCCAGGACAAGGACAAGCTGTTGGCCAGCTTCACGGCCCGCAGCCCGCAGAAGCGCCTGTTCACGACGGACGAAGTCGCCGACACCATCGCGTGGCTGGCCGGCACCAGCGCCGCCGGAATCAGCGGCGCGGTCATCCCGATCGACGGCGGTGAGCTGACCGGCTGAACCGGCCCGTTCAGTCCTCGAAGCGGTAGCCCTTGCCGTGGATGGTCAGGATGTGCCGGGGATCCGCCGGTTCGTCCTCGATCTTCTTGCGCAGCTTGAGGATCTGGTTGTCCACGGTGCGCGTCTGCATGGTGGGCGCGTAGCCCCAGACCTTTTCCAGCAGCTCTTCGCGGGTGACGTCGCGGCCACGGTGCGCGATCAGGTAGCCGAGCACGCCCGCTTCATGGGTCGTCAGGCGCTGTTGCTGACCGCCCGCTACGGTGAGCAGGCGCCGCCGCAGGTCGATCTGCACATCACCAAAGGCGTAGGTGTCGGGAACTTCGTTGGCGCCATCCAGGGCGCGCAAGCGGGCCTTTACCCGGGCCAGCAGCTCGAGCAGATCGTAGGGCTTGGGCACGTAGTCGTCGGCGCCCAGCTCCAGGCCAGCCACCCGGTCGGTGGGTTCACCCAGTGCGGTCGCCATGATGATCGGCACGTCGCGGTTGTGGCTCTTCATGCGGCGCAAGACCTGCATGCCGTCGATGCCGGGAAGCATGATGTCCAGCAGCACCAGGTCCGGCGGGGACTGCTGAAAGGCCGCCACGGCGGTCTCGCCCCGGTCGAAGCGGGTCACCACGAAACCCTGGTGTTGCAGGGCCTTGACCACACCCAGTGCGATCGTGTCTTCGTCTTCGACGACGAAAATGTGGGCTGGATCGGTTTGCATCAGCTTCTCCTCAGTCGAATCACGAAGCGGGCACCACCAGCGATGCCGTCGCGGCACTCTATCTTACCGCCGTGGCCGTGTACGGCTTCTGCGACGAAGGCCAGCCCCAAACCATGTCCTCCGGCCTTTCCGCGGCCGTCACCCTCGACCCGCGTGAAGCGCTGAAAGATAGCCTGGCGCATGGCTTCGGGGACGCCGATGCCGTTGTCGGAGACCTCGATTATCACCCACTTTCCCGACGTAGCGGTGCGCACCATCACCAGCCCTGGGCGATCTTCGGACAAGTACTTGAGGGCATTGTCCAGCAGGTTCCCTATGGCGTCATTGATGATGTGGCGGTCCCCCAACACGGGCGCGGTCCGCTCGAGGGTGGCCGTCAGGCGGGCGCCCTGTTGCTCGAAACGCGGGGTCCAGATCTCGACCAGCTTTCTTGCCATGACGCGCAGATCCAAAGGCTCGCGAGATGTGATCGTGGGGCTTCGGGCCAGACGAAGCACGTCGTTCACCCGGTCTTCCATGCGGCTGACCTCGGTGATGATGCGCTGGGCGCTCTGCTGGACCTCGGTGTGGTCGGTCACGATCCCCAGCGCGATGAGGTCTGCCATCACCTTTACACCGGCCAGCGGGGTCTTGAGTTCGTGGCTGACCCGATTGACAAAGGCCTGCTGGCGGTCCCAGAGTTCATGGAGTTGGCGGTCCGCTCGGAGGCGCGCGGCCATGGCGATGATCGCCATGATCGCGACGAGACCGATCGGAGCGAGCTGCGACATGCGCCACGCCGGGCCTGGTCCGTCCGCTGCGGTCGTGACCATGGCCAGGCGCAGCTCGGGAAAGAGCTGGCCGAAGGGGACCTGGGCCCACAGCGGAGCGGCCGGCATGCCCCGGGGCGCCATGACCGTCCCGTTCGCATCGAGGACCCGCAGCGGGTGGTCGGTGTCGCTGGCCAGCAGGTCACTGAGCAGGTCGTCGGGGTCGAGCTGCAGGGCGACGGTCAGCCCGCTGGGCAGGGGGACGATCGCCAGCATATAGCGGCGATCACCCAGCGAGTCGTTGATGATCCGGACCTGGACATCGGGCGGAGGCTTCCCGGCGGTGCCGGTCTGCAAGTTGACGGTCATCAGCTCGCGCCCGGCAAGGGCCCGAGGACCGGCCTGAGCGATCCGTACCGCGGTGCGGTAGCCGGCCAGGTGGCGATGGGCGGGCTCGGCGCGGATCGCCAGGCGGTCCGCGGTCGGGATGGCGTCGAGCGCTCGCAAGTCCGAGATGATCGGGAAGTCGAGCAGGGGCAGGGTCCGCTCCAGCGTCGAACCGTGTTGCCCCAGGATGGCGTCTCCGACCCGCGCGAGCACGGTGACCGCGCGCCGTTCGTCGCCGCTCTGTTGCGCGGCCCGTGCAAGCTGGAGCTGGCGAAACACTACCCGGTCCTGGCTCAGCCCCAGCGCCGCGGTCTGATCGGCCCGAGGGAAGATCGGCACATCTACGGCTTGCAGGTCGGCGAGTGCGTCGGTAGGCCTGGAGTCCGCGAGCGCCTGGTCCGCGGCGCGGCTGACCGCCAACATGGCCACCGG
>JAADHA010000419.1 GCA_013152105.1 Oligoflexia bacterium
GGTGCACGGTGGCTTCATGGCGGTGGAACGGGTCGGCGACGCCCACGTCTACCTGTACCCAGGCCGGGCGGTGGTCGTGCGGTGATGCGTCCTTCGCCCAGCACGGATGCCCCTCGGGACCTGTCTCGGGCAGCGGGTCCTGACCCCTGCCGACGACGATGGAAGTCCCAGTACGCGTCAAGGTCTCCAGAGATCTTCAGGGCGCGGAGGCGGAGGTAGCCTTACAGGAGCAGACGCAGCACATCGCGCCCCTCGACTTCGATCAAGCGCTCGAAATCGTCGTGATCCATCCGCAAGACCTCCGCTGACCGCAGTCGGCTCACGACGTGGTGTAGGGCATCAAACGCCGGTTCGAACAGGGGTTCAGTGGCGTCAGCGCGAGCACTCATGGTGGCATCCGGGGCTGGGTAGTGGTTTGACGCGTCAATAGATTGCCCCGACAATCGCTCAACCGCCAGCCACTGCTGGTCGATCATGCCCCGCTCTTCGGGATCCCTGGTTTATGCCATTGGAGCCGCATCCGTTGTAGATCCGTCGAGGTGCCCCCGCGGCCCATGGGGTGGTCGATGCCGGGCCCAATGTCAGCAGGTCCAGAGTCGTAGCAGGCGCCCATCGTTCCGTCGGCGGTGGCCCGGTGATCAGCCCGCGGTGTCGGAAGACTGCGTCTTCGTGGCCGGCGTCGTCGTGGCTGCCGTGGTCGAGGCGCGCAGGGCGTCAATGACGATCTCGACGGTTCGCAAGACCGCGTCCAGGGTGCCGTCGACGACCAGACGGCTGCCCCAGGGCAGGACCCCCTCGATCTGGTCCGAGGGCGCGCCAAGCGCCGCGATGAGTTGGTCGTTCTCGACTACTCGCAGGGCCGGCTGGAGCAGCGCGGGGGCCGCCAGGATCGGGGCGAGGTCTCGCACCAGATCAAGCTGTGGGTCGACCTGCACCACCGCGGCGAAGAGGTCGGGGGCATCGCCGAGGCGTGCGCCCTTGCTGCGGGCCAGGGTGCCCAGGTTGGTCAAGGCGGTCCAGAGCTGGTCCTGCCCCAGTGCGGCCTGGATCAACGGGTTGAGTACGTCGACCGGGGCGCCGCCGAGACGGTCCTGCAAGGCCGCACGCAGCAGGCCGGCCAGCCCCTCGAAGTCCAGGGGACGCGCGCCGGTGGGGCAGGCATCCACGTCGAGCGCGCTGGGGTCGAGCAGCAAGCCGACGGTCTGGGAGAGGTCGCGTGCGAGTGGGCTGCCGCCCAGGTCGGTGATGGCACCCTCCAGGGGAGGCACCAAGCCCCTGCCATGGACGTCGCTGGCCAGGTCGACGAGCTGTACCAGGCGGTCGTCTTCGCCGTTTTGCACGTCGTCGAGCACCATCAACAGGACGACCAGGAGGTCGCCCAGTTCGTCATCGGACAGCCGATCGATGGACTGCAGGTCGTCGACCATCTGGGCGTCGATGACCGGGCAGGCCCCCGAGTCCGCGATGAGATCGAGGGTTGTCTCGGTGAGGCCCCAGCCCAAGACCGTGCCCATGATGCCCACGCCGTCAGCCGCGGCTTGGGGGTCCTGGTCGGCGAGGGCGGACAGGATGGCGACGGAGAGGTTGCCTAGATCGATCGACAACTGGGTGACGATGAGGTCCACCGAGCAGCTCAGGTCGGTGTTGCCGTTGTCGAGCAGGCGCAGCAGGGACAACAGTGCGCTGTCCTCGTCGGCGCTCAGAGGATTCCCGCCAGCGTCCACCTGGGACAGGTAGAGAAGTTGGGCGGGCAGCACCGCCAGGCGGTCCTGGTCGACGGCGTCCTGCAGGGTCTCGCGCAGGTTGGCGATGACCAAGGGGTCCGCCGCCAGGGTCAAGAGGTCGGCGCGCATGACCGTGAGCGCGGTCTGCCCGTCGTCGCCGGGGACGACCAGGAACGCGTCGAGCACGTCGCGCAGCGAGTTGCCGGATGCGTCCACCCATCGATCATTGCTGGTGTCGCTGACGCGCACCAGGGCGTCGCCGAGGTCGTCGATAAACGCGTCCCCAAGGGCGGCCGCGGTGGCATCTTCGGTTGTCGCCAGCCCCACGACGGTGCAGGTGAGGTCGGCCGTGACTTGATCGTCGATCACGTCAGCGAGCAAGGCCGGTGCGCCGTCGCCGTTGTCGAGGATCGCGGTGGCGATGCTCTGGACAACCGGTAGGAGCGGGGGGATCACGCCCTGATCGAGCTGATCCTGGGCACCCAGGTCCAGGCTGGTCGCGACGGTCGTGTAGGGGCGTCCGTAGACCAACTCGATCAACAGCTCCATCAGGGGCTGGATCGGGCTGTCTTGCGCTTCGAAGAGGTCCAGGGCCGCGCCAGCCAGGGCGAAGGGGTCTACATCGACGCTTGGCAGGCTGTTGACCAGCCCCGCCAGGTCGAGTCCCAACGGGACACCGGCCCGGCCCTGCGCATCGAGGGCGGCGACGACCCGGCCGAGTGGATCGATCGCCCCCTGTCGGTTCACGCAGTCAAACAGATCGTGGATCTCGTCGGTGCTGCTTGTGTCCAGGCCGTTCGCGAGATCTACGCGCCAGCAGGGTCCAGCGGCGCTGAGCTGGTCGGTCCAGTCGGTGCCGTCTGCCCCAAATGAACAGCCTGTTCCCAGGAGCAGAGCGAGAAGCAGGGAACAGCGCCCAGCGTCCATTCCTAGTCGAACATGTAGCGGGCGCCGAAGTACATATTTTCGCTCATGGACGCGCCCTTGCGGTAGCGCACGTCCGCCGTCAGGCTACCGAAGAGGACCATGTCGTCGCTGATGCCCCAGGTAAAGCCGGGGCCGACCTCGATCAGCAGGAATTCGGTGGCGTCCTTGGTCACGAAACCACTGCCGGCGTGGGTCTCCAAGGTGAGCTGGAACTTGCTGGGGTCGCCGTACAGCCCCCACTGGATGCCCGCGGTGAAGATGCCCAGGTTTCTGGGGCCCTGTGAAGCGACGTCTGGGAACACGGCGTCGGTCGTGTTTCCGGTGTCCGGGTTGGTCATGGGCTGATCCTGCAGGAACCAGACCCGCATCACGCCCTGCACACGGTCGTCCTTGTCACCCAGCATCGCGATGAGCCCGCCGCCGAGGTTCAGGCGGTTCTGCGAATCGATGCCCTGGTTCCCCAGCGTGTCATAGTAGTAGGCGCGGGACTGGTGGAAGCCGCCCGTCGTGAGCAGGCCGATACCGCCAGCGAAGGCGGTGGAGGGCAGGGTGAGACCAGCGAGAATCAGTGTTGCGAGGGGGCGCATCGGTGAGTCCAGATAGAGCAGATTCGGGGGAGCCGGCCGACGAAGCCAGCGCGCGGCGCGAAGGGGTGGAGTGACGGCCTGTTTAGCAGGTGCAGACCCAGATCCGCAAGGCCTCAGTGCAGTTGGATTGCACTGCTGCCTGATGGTGCAGGGTGGCGCGGTATTTCCGTTGCGATTTCGCTTGAGCCCTGCGACCGCCTTCGCTATAAGAACAGCGCGTCGACCTCGCTGGGGTCGCGTTCCTTGTTCAGCCCCCCTGCCTCGGGTGCAGGAGTGGTTGGAGGGGGAGACCCAAGATTCGTGACGGGCGGTTGCCCGTACACGGGCGTTCACACCGGAGAGAGTTGACATGAACAAGAAGGAACTTGCCGCCAAGCTTGCAAAGAAGGCTGGTCTGTCCCAGGTCAAGGCGATGGAGTGCGTCAACGCGCTCTTTGACGCCAACACTGGAAGCGGCATCATCGCCATGGAGCTGGATGCCGGAAACAAGGTCGTCGTGCCTGGTTTCGGCACCTTCTCCTCGAAGAACCGCGCCGCGCGCATCGGGACCAACCCGGCCACCGGCGCCAAGATCACCATCGCCGCCAAGTCCTATGTGCGCTTCAAGCCGGGCAAGACCCTGCGCGAGCGTATCGAAGGCTGACGCTGCGGCTTGGGCGCGTACACCCATTGTAGCGCGCCTTCGGACACTCGCGGATGACACTCGGACCCGGCTGTACCAGGCCGGGTCCGCTTGATCTCATGCCTGTGGGCCAACTCAACGAGCTTTCTTCGTGCCGGTGCCCTTCTTCGTACCGCTGTCCTTTGCGCCGCTGTCCTTCGAACCGCTGTCCTTTGCGCCGCTGTCTTTCGCGCCGCTGTCTTTCGCGCCGCTGTCTTTCGCGCCGCTGTCCTTTGCGCCGCTGTC
>JAADHA010000455.1 GCA_013152105.1 Oligoflexia bacterium
GGCCCGCTCAGGCTGGCCTCCAGCAGCTCCAGGGCGCTGGCGTGAACGAGCGGGTTGGGATTCCGCAGCCCCCGCAGGATCCGCCTGGCGTCTCCCGACCGCCAAGACAAGCAGGACAGCCGCAGCACCGCGTCCTTGGCCGAGTCACGCTTGTCACACAGAAAGGTGCTCAAGAGCGAGCGCAGCGGCGACCGCTCGGGCTGCGAGCAGAGGACCTGGTCGGCGTAGGCCAGCTCGACGACCTCGTCCAAGGTCCTCGACAGGATCCCCGACAGGGTCCCCGACAGGATCCCCGACACCGAGGGCGCGGCGATCTCGGGGTGGTCGATGTGGAGTTGGCTCAGAGACAGGATGATGCGCGCCTCGACCCGACTGTGGATGTCACCCGCCAGGTGGACTTGAAGCCGGGCCGGCGCCCCCTGGGGGTCCAGCCGGGCCAGCAGCTCAGGCAGCCTCCAGCGAATGTCCGGGTCGGTGTCCGGGTTCGCCAGGGCCGCGTCGACCGAGTCCGCGATCCTCGTTCCCAGGGACACCAGGAGCCCGAAGACCTCGGCACCATGCTCGATGTCCGAGAGCAGCCCCAGCAAGGGACCCACCGCGTCGGGGCTCAGCCGCCCGGACAGTGACTGGAGCGCCGCCTTGCGCACATGCCAGTCGGTGTCCTTGAGGATCTCGAACAGCAGCTTCAAGGACGCCTGTCCCCGGCCGGCCCGCGTGGCCCGCGCGATGGCGCGACGAATCACCGGGCCCGAGCAGTGCCAGTCCTGCAGCTCGATCCGGGCCAGCTCCGGCTGGGTGTCCATCAGCAGGACTGCGGCGGTCGCGCGGGTACATCCACACCCCGCACCCAGCTCGGACTTCAAGGCATCGTCATCGGGATCGACGGCGTGCAAGGCCAACACCACCGCGGCATGCACCCGCGGCGTCGAGTGTCCCAGCAGGCGCCGGGCGATGGGAATGAAGTCCCGGCGCTGGCGCAGGGCGAAGTGGTCCAAGGCGGCCTCGACCACGGCGGCCGAGGGGTGGTAGAGGATCAAGGCCGAGACCAGGTGATCGCGCCCCAAGCGGTCCAGCACGGCCATCGACGCCAGCACCTCGTCGTCGTTTTCGCTGCCCAGGCGCGTGACCAGGCTGTCCAGCGACGCAAGGTCCAGCTCGGGAAAGTCGGGCTGGATGTCGACCACGCTCTGCCGTAGCGTGTCGCGAAACAGTCGTACATAGCGACGCTTCAGCGTCAGTCCCAGGGCCAGCCACAGCCCGCAGAGTCCCACCAGCAGGGCCACGGGGGGCAACTGCAAGGCCAGCAGCAGCAGCAGCAGGATCGAGGCGAGGGCTTGGCCGCCGCGATGCCCCAGGATGTCGATGACCGGCTTCACCCGGTCACGCAGCGTCCGCTCCATGGGCAGGTAGAGCAGCTCTCGACCGGTACGATCCAGCGTGTGTCGAAAGGCGCCGTCGCCCACCTTGCCCAGGACGGCGCCGCCGAACAACCACCCGGCGAGGCCGATGATACCGCCAGCCGAGACCACCAGCGGCAACGCGGACAGCGCCAGCACGACCCCCACCCGCTGCAAGAGCGGGCCCGTGAGGAAGAGCTGCACAACCAGCGAGAGCAGGTTCAAGCCCAGGTAGATCAGGGCAAAGGCCAACCCGAGCTGTTCGGGAGGGAAGCGGGCCGCCATCTGGTCCTTGAACACGAAGTCCAGGGCCGTCATCGCCATCGTCGAGACCAGGATGAGCGCTGCGATGAGCACATAGGTCCAGGGCAGCAAGCGGGACGAGATGGTGGACAGAAAGAGCGCGTCCCGAGCGGTCTCCAGGACCACGTGGGCCGTCATCAGCGCGCCGAGGGTGCTGAAGCTGGCGACGACCAGGTCCCGTTCCTCGGGCCGAACCCGTCGCCACGGTCTCCGCATCAGTTCGCCACGGGCTCAGTGACCGAGCACCCCGCGGGGTCCGCCGTCCACACGCGGTCGGCCCCCCGAAGGAAACGGGCACAAGCGGGCTGAGGGACAGCTATATCGGGCCGACGGCGAGCCATCTTGCTGAGACAAGGGGCCTGGGCTGGCGCCAAGCCCGGAGGCATCAGTGTGTGGATCTCCAGGGCCAGATCCCCAGGCGTGGCGTCGAGGATGGCGAAGCCCAGCATGCAGTAGGCTTCGAAGTCCATCGAGCTGTTGGGGGTCGACGGGGCTTGGGGCTTGGCCCCCGCGCCCACGACCAGCGAGGGGGGTCCCTCGGCCAGGAACTGGGTGCTGTGATCGTGCCCGCTGGCATACAGGTCGACATCCATGATCTCCTGTTGAAACAGGGCCTGGAAGGCGTCTCCCGAGTGCAGATGAAGACCGAAGTCGCGGTAGCCACCGACGCTGCCATGGGCGCCATTGGATCGGCATGGATGATGGCCCAGGGTCAGTGTCCAGGGCAGGTCCGTCTGCTCGAGCTGGTGAACCGCGGCCTGGAGGCTGATCTGGTCATCGCTGCTTCCCGGCACGGGATCGGTCTGCCAGTCGCGCGTGGGCCGCGACCAGACTGGGGCCAGATCCAAGTTGGGTCGGATCCGAGGGATCCCGTCAGGGAATTCATGCCATCACGCCCATCCTAGAAGGTCTGGATTTGGCCCTTCTCCACCCGCTCCAGCAGACGGAGGATCTTGTGGCGCACGGCCCGAATCTCACTGTCCTTGAGCCCATGCTCGAGCCGTCCGTCCTTGTAGACCACGCCCGCGCGGGGTCGCGATGTCAGGCCCCAGGTCAATGGCTGCTGGCGCTTCGAGATTGCCCAGCCAGTAGGACAGCATGCCCCACACGCAGTCGATGTCCCGCGGCACGGCCCGGTCCACCAGCAGATCCCTGCCCGGCGCGGTGGGCAGGCAGCGCATCACCGTCGGTGGGACCACCCACTCGTCCTGGTGCAAGAACAGCTTCTGCAAGGCATAGGCCGCCAGCTCCTTGCGCGGGCTGTTGTTGAGCCCCGCCAGCTTGGCCGAGGCCGGCCTCCATTTGACGTCGAAGACCAGCTCGTCGGGGACCGAGGGGTGGGTCACCCCGACCCGCATCTTCATGGCACCCGATGCGCCCATGGATGTCGGCTCTCCGTCCAGAAAGCGGATCTGGCCATCTCGAAGCCAGGTCTCCATCTGCGAGGCGGGCATGCAGAAGTCATCCGCCTGCAAGGACGCGTCCTGGCACAGGGTGGCGTTGCTGGACCTGGCCTTGGGCTGGTCGAGCTTGAAGTCTTCGGGGACCCCGGGGACCTTGAGACAGCCGACCAGCATCACCAGGCCCAGGCTCCGTAGAACTGTCTTCATGGCGCTCCCCAAGTGCTTCAGATTCGCCCCTCGATTGGTTCGAGGGCTCCCACTCGATGCCATCGAAGCGCTGGGGTTCCCGCTGCTTCGGCGCAAGCCAGATGCGATCGGCAGAGGCTCAGCGCGCAGCGGCCAGGTCCATGATCCAGGCGCCCTCGACGCCGGCCACAACCGCTCCGACCAGGTCCACACCATGGGCGACCTGATCGAGGAGCGGGCCGTCCGCGGTGGCGAGAGCGCGCCCGTCCTCGCACAAGGTCGCGGCCACCTGGTCCACCCGGTCCTCCAGCCGAACCGCGAAGCCCGCCTGCCGCAAGAGCTGCGCCACCCTCCCGCTGTTGGACACCGGACGGTCCAGCAGCCAGAGGACCTCGGGGGCCGAGGCGAGCACACTCGACAGCAAGCCGAGGGCGCGCTCGGTCTCAGCGACCTTGCGGTAGTTGCCGTGTACGCTGGCCAGGTCCCGAAGAAGTCCGTCTCGCCCACGAAGCAGCACCCCGCCGCAGAGCGCCGCTTCCACCGAGATCAGCACGTTGAAGCCGTCCACGACGATGGGGCCATCAGCGACGCCGACGCGGCCGGTCAGTCGATGGCGCAGCGCGGTGTCTGCGCAGGCGCTGCGCTTGACGGCCAGTCGCTGCCGCCGCTGGAGCTGCCAGTGGTCGCCCACCAGGGTGATCGCCGAGAGCGCGGCGTAGCCCCGACCAAGCAGCCAGGACAGGTCGGCGGTGGCCGCACACAGGGCTGGCAAGCGGTCCTCGGCGAACAGGGCCGGGTCCTGGGGATGCGGACCTCTGTGCTTGCGGCGATCGGGCATGGCGGGCTTGGCCTCTCCTGGTCTCTCTATCCACCGGTGTACGCGCCCAGATGTGATAGCGCAGTCCCCATGGCTTCCTCCGACCGCTTCTTTGCCGATATGCCCGACTTCAGCGACTTCGCCGATGTGGTCGCCCCCGCACACTACACCGACGCGCCTGACGACTGGTGTGTCGCCATCACCGATATCCGCAACTCGACCGCGGCCATCCATGCGGGTCGCTACAAGGACGTGAACGCGCTCGGTGCAGCGTGCATCGTGGCCATGGTCAACGCTGTTCCCGACCTTGTGCTGCCCTATGTCTTCGGTGGTGACGGCGCGACCCTGCTCTTCCCCGCGCGTCTCAAGACCGTGATCGAGCCCGTCTTGGGCGGCATGCGGCGCCTGGCACGCGAGCGCTTCAACCTCGATCTGCGAGTGGGCGTGGTGCCCGTGGCCGAGCTGGCGGCGGATGGGTACCCGGTCCAGGTCGCCCGCTTTCGACCCTCGACCCAGGTCAGCCTGGCGATGCTGTCCGGCAGCGGCCTGACCGAGGCCGAGCGCCGCATCAAGGACCCGACAGAGGGGCCCCGCTACGCGGTGACCGAAGCCAATGCAATCGACAGCGTCGACCTGCGTGGCTTCGAGTGTCGCTGGAAGCCCCTCCCCAACCGCCATGGCCACATCGTCAGCCTGCTGGTGCAAGCGGTCGGGGCATCCCCCGAAGATCGAACCGCGGCCTACAAGGCTGCTGTGACCGCGATCAACGACGTTCTCGGGGATCTCGCCCAGGCCAACCCCGCGCACGCCGAGACCCTGAACATCGCCAGTGACTCCGCCGCCTTCTCGCAGGAAGCCCGCCTCTGTGGAGGACCCGCTGGCGTCCGCTTCACTGTGCACCAGCTCAAGGCCGCAGCCTTGGCGGCGATCCTTCCTGCTGAGTACCGGCTGGAAGATCCCCGGATTCGATGGCGCCAGCTACCGCCAGGAGGTCGTCAGGAACACCGACTTCCGCAAGTTTGACGAGACCTTGCGCATGGTCGTCGACATCACGCCCACACAGCTCCGGCAGATGCGCCAGGCCCTCGAGGATCTGCGAAAAGACGGCGGGATCGTGTACGGCCTGCACAGCTCGGACTCGGCCCTGATGACCTGCCTCATCGTCAACCACCAGGGCGAGCATGTGCACTTCGTCGACGGCGCGGACGGAGGCTATGCCATGGCCGCCGTGCCACTGAAGCGCCAACGACAACAGGCCTGAGCCCCCACAGCTCGTAGACCGTCCCCCATGCACGTGACCGCGATCCCAGGGCGCTAGACCATGGCACCCAACTCAGAACCGCGCTAAGGCCGCGCTTTCCTCCACACCTATCGGCATCTGATGGCCACCCGCCCGCGCACCCCACACTCACCTCCGCGCCTGCCCTCAGCCGCGCCAGCCGCTCTCCTGTTGCCGCTGCTGCTGCTGGGGGTCGCGTCTCTGGCCGGTTGCGCCATGATCAGCCATCCCTACCAGCTCGTGGACGGGACGACCGTGACCGATGGTACCGGACTCAGCCTGGACGCGGTGACGCCGGCCTATGCCTTGCTGGCAGGCGGCGAATCCGTGATCATCACGGGCACCGGCTTCGACTCAAGCGCCCAAGTCAGCTTCGGAGACACCCCGGCCGACATCATCAGCGTCACACCAGACCAACTCAAGGTGGCGGTTCCGCCAGCCGTCATCGCCGGACCGGTCGATCTGCACGTATACACCGACGCCGCCGACGCCACCCTCAGCCCAGGGCTGTGGTACTTCGAAGACGCAACCGGTGAGACGGGCGTCATCGGTTTTCTCAAGTACAACGAAATCGTCGGCGGCTACTGGTCAAGCACCACCGACGCCTGGCTGTCTGCGTCCATCACCTGGACCAAAGACAGCTCGCTTACCTGGTGGATGATCCAGGCACCCGGGATCGAACAGTGCGCCGCCGACTTCAGCTACTCCGGCGCCACCTTTGTGGACCTGGGATCCCAAGGCTTGTCCCAGTTGGTCCTGGGTGACGGCGACACCAACGTGACGGTGCCATGGAGCGACAACTCCGTCAACTTCTCGCTCATCGGCGACCCAGCCGACTTCCCCTTCGATGCGTCCATGGACCTGGCCGAGATCGCACCGACGGGCCTACCTGCCTTCGCCGTGGCGGACATCGTGCGAACGCCCACCTCGGACTTCCGGGTCACCAGTCCCGCCATCGAGAGCAACACTGTGCCAACGATTACCGCCAACCCGACCATCCGTTGGTCTGGCGGTGACGGCGACCTGGTCTACATCCAGATCTCACAGCTCAACGCCAGCGGCTCGGCTTACTCGCAGATCGTCTCCTGTGTCGCGACCAACGACGGTTCATTCACGGTGCCGGACTTGTGGGACAACTGGGTCATGAGTCGTCAGATTGACGTCGAGCTGACCATGGCGAGAAGCTCCGGCGGGGTGCTGCCCACCAACCACGCCAGCAGCGAAATTATCGGTGCCTGGCGGAAGTATGGTGCAGCTTTCGCGCTGTGAGGGACACGCCGGGACGCTGACGTGAGACCTGCCGCCAAGCCAGAACCATCCACCCTCGACCTGTTCCGCAGTGACCTTGGGCTGCGTACAGACGCGTCACGCGTGGCGATGGGGTGGTGGATCCGGCTCGCGATCGCGCTGCTCACCTTCGCTGTCAACGCGACAGTCGCGGCGTCAACGCCAGCAGAGGTCAACCCGGCCGCGGCGCACATGCTCGCCTGGCTGACTGTGCCGTATTTCGGCGGAGCGATTGGCCTCACCCTCGCCCGCCTCGCGGTCAAGAACCCGGCGCTGCGCTGGTGGTTCTCGTTGACCTTCCTGGGACTCGAAGCCTGGCAGGCCGGGCTCTCGTGGTACTTCACCGGCAACGGCGACCCGATCTCGCTGGGATACCTGGTGCTGCTGGCCGGGCTTCCCGCGGCCTTCCTGGACGGCGCACACGGGCTGGTCGCGTGTGTGGGTGCGATTGGCGCCATTCCTCTCCGATTCTCCGCCACTTGCGACGGCCCTCTCTGCTGCTGAACACCACCTCGTCGGAGCAGTCACGGCGATCAGCGCGGACTCGCTGAGGCAAGCGCGTTAGAATGTGCCCATGAAGCACTCAATCACGCCAGTCCAGATCCAATTCCGTACGGCTGTGGAACTCCACGAGCTGGGCGTCATGATGATGCGGCAGCGATTCTCCCGCGAGCACCCAGACGCCAGTGCCAAGGAGCTTGGTCGCCTCCTCGCCCACTGGCTCCAGTCTCCTCGCTCCGGGTCACTTGGCGATGCCGATGGGCGCCCCGTGGAGTGGCCGCGGCACCGTGACTGACATCGTCGCAACGCTGGCCAGAGTTGCCAGGGATCTGGATCACCTTGAAGTTCCGTGGGCTGTGGTTGGCGGACTGGCTGTAGCAGTGCATGCCGAACCGCGCTTCACGCGGGACGTTGACGTGGTCGTCGCCTGTGGCAGCGAAGAGGACGTGGATCGCGTCATCTTCGCCCTCCACGCGATGTGCTATTCCGTCCGCACGGTCCTTGAGCACACGCCTACCGGGCGGCTATCCACTGTTCGGCTTGTTCCCCCTGGTTCGGTACCCTCGTTGCTTGTGGACCTCCTTTTCGCCTCATCAGGAATCGAGGACGTGATCACCGCCGGGGCAGAGATGCACGAACTGGTCCCCGGCCTCAAGCTTCCTGTGGCTCGCGCGGGACACCTCGCCGCGATGAAGGCTCTCGCCTTCGATCCTGAGACTCGCCCCCAAGATCTGTCAGACCTTCGCGCCATCCTCGAACGGTGCGACCAATCTGAATTCGCGGTCGCCTTGGACGCCGCCAAGCTCATCACCGAACGCGGCTTCCACCGAGACAAGTGCCTCGAGGACCTGCTCAGGCGGGCCATGCCCAGCGGGTCGGCAACGCCCTAGGAGGCCGCGATCCGACGTCTATTCCCAGACCGCCGGGGGACGTCGTCTCCCGCGATCGCGATTGGCGCAACGGTGATCGTGGCTGCCTTGGACCACACGGGGCTCTCTCCCGCCGGACAGTTCTTCACGGCTGTGACCCAACCGGCACAGGGGCTGAGCGGGAACATCACGGCCCAGTCCGTGCTGCTGGCCGTCGTGTGTTTCGCCTGCGCGGTGGGGGATCTCGCCAGGGTGGATGGGGCCGAGTTCAGGGTCGATGTTGGTGTACATGGGGGCTCCAATTGTCCTCAGTGGCAGTCAGCGATCTCGACCTGGAAGGCGTTCCCGTCCCTCCAGACGAAGCAGATCCGACACTCCGTGGGTCCAAGGCATCAGGAACTCGGGATCCACTGCAGGTTGAACTCGCAGTGCGCGTGGATGTTCTGGAAGTCCCGGTCGGTCGTCAGCAGGATGCCGTCGACCCGTGCCGTCAGCGCGACGATGAGAGCATCCACAGTGCCCGCCTGCACCCCGTGGGCGCGGCAGGTGTTCACGATCCTGGCCGCATCGACGTGGTCAGCGTCCCCCGCCAGTAGAAGCGGGAAGGGCTCGAGCGCTGCGAGGAGCCGCCGAAACTGGGGCTCGTGACGCAGGCCAGACAGGAGCTCCTGCTTGACGATGCCTGGGAGCATCACGGGCTGGCCGTCTTCCACAAGGCTGCGGAGCAGGCGGGCGGCATGGGGAGGTGCGTCTGGATCTCGAGGGCGTCGTAGAGCCAGCGACCAGACCGAGGTGTCGACGACGATCACGAGGCTGTCCGCGCCCGCTTGTAGTCGTAGTCATCGTCGAAGTCGAAGGAGCCGAACTGGCGCAGCGCCTGCACACGCCGGAGGTGGTCGACGTATTCGGCCAGGGCCGTGTTGACCGCGTCCCGCTTGGTCTTGTGCTTGCCGAGTTGGACGGCCAAGTCCACGAGCCGGTCGTCGAGGTTGAGGTTGGTGGGCATGGAGACCTCCAGGTGCGCGCCCACACATATACCCACACACTGCTCGATTGGGA
>JAADHA010000134.1 GCA_013152105.1 Oligoflexia bacterium
CCCGCCAGGCCGCTTCAGGGCGATGGCGCGGGGCGAGCTGGGGCACGATGATCGCGTCGGCGCCCAGTTCGTCCTGGAGGCGCGCGACCACGCCATCGAGCGCTTCGGCTGCGCGCTGGCGGTCCAGCAGGTCCCGCTGGCGCCCGGTGAACCGGTCGGGGTCTGGGAGTTCGATGGTGACCGCCACCACCGGCCCGGCCAGGACCAGCCGGTCGAGGCGCGCCCGCAGCAATTCCAGCATGCGCCGCGGGTCGCGGGTCGGTGCCCCCAGGCGCAGCGACAATTCCTGCACGCCGCCCGGCGGACAACAGGAGGCGAGGGGAGGGCGTGGTTCGCTGTCGCTGTCGCTGTTCCACCCGGGGTCCGCTTCCTGGGGGTCCAGGGTCAGCCGCAGCACCAGGCGGACCGCGGCCCGGTTCGCTGCGGCGAGGTGGGCTGCGGCGTCCCGCAGCAGGGCGTTGATCACGAAGAGCAGGGCTTCGCGCTGGTCCACCGGGTGCAGCAGGGGCTGGGTCAGCACCAGCGGCTGGTCGTCCTGCCAGGGGGCGATGGCGGGGCGAGGTGCGTCCCCGCGAGCCAAGGCGTGAGCGGCGACGGCCAGGGGACCCAGGCGGCCGACGACGCTGTGGGGAGGGAGGGCCGCGAAGTCACCGACGGTGCGCAGGCCGAGCCCGATCAGCAGGTCCGCTTCCTTGGGGGGAAGCTCGAGTGCAGCCAGGGGCAGGGTCGCCATGGCGGCGGCACCCTGGCCGGGGGGGATCACCTGGCGCCGCCGCCCCCAAGCCGCGCAAGCCCAGGCGGTCGCCGGGTCATCGCCGACCACCACGTGGGCCCGATGGCCGAGCTGTTCCAGGCGGATCCGCACCCGCTCCAGCAGGGCGCGTTCCGCCCCGGCCCTGGCCGGGATCACCCGTGAGATCTCGGCCACCAGGCTGTCCGGCACCATGGTCGTGACGCTGGGCGAGACCCGCAGGAGCTGCTGGGCGAGGTCGTCGAGGTCGCGCGCTTCGGCGAGGGGGTCGAGCAGTTCGACCTGGAGCGCGGGGAGCAGGGCGCGCGCTTCGGTCGCGCTCATGCCGGGTCGCACCCCGCCCTTGCGTGCGGCGGGGGTCGCGGACTGCACGCGCAGGGCGTTTCGATCTTCGGCCAGCAGGACCACGGGCTGCTGGCTGAGCCAGCCGCAGCGGTCGAGGCGGAAGGTGGGGAGGTGGGCGACCAGGTACCGGAACATGCGTTCATATTAGTCGGTGAAATCGCGCCTGCAACACATCAGGCGGACAATAACTGTCCCTTATGGCCTCTCAAGACCGTGTAGTTACCGCCTCCCACTGCTCCTCGGCCTCTTCCTGTCGCGACGCTCGCTCGACCTTCATGCCCATGTGGGTATCGAAGCGCAGCCCTCCCCCGTCCTGGCCGCGCTTCTCCCAGGCGCCCCAGGCGGGACCGGGGGGCACCAGGTGTCGCGGACCTCGCCCGATCAGGTCCGACCGTCCCCAGGTCTGGAGGGCCTCGCGCACATGGGGCGCCTCTTCTCGCTTCCAGTACAACAGCAGGGCGCGTTGCCGGCTGCGCTCTCGCCAGCCCCTGGCGACCACGACGGGCTTCTTGGTGTAGGGGTCCACCCCCGACACGTACATGGCGGTCGCCAGGGTGGCGGGGGTCGGCATGAACATCTGGACCTGGCGAGGACGCAGCCGCTGTGCCTTCATGTAGATCGCCAGCTCGATGCACTGCTCGGGTCCCGTACCGGGGTGGGCGCACTGGAAATACGGGACCAGGTAGCGCTCCAGGCCGTGGTCCTGGCAGGCCTTCTTGAAGCGCTCCATGAAGGCAGTGAAATACTCGATCTTCGGTTTGCGCATGAGCTGGAGCGAGGCCGCGCTGGCGTGCTCGGGCGCCACCGAGAGCTGGCCCTGGGTGTGGTGGACCGCCAGCTCTTCCACGAATTCCTCGTCGAGAGCGGCCAGATCGTAGCGGATGCCGCTGTTGACGTAGACCCGCCGCACACGGGGCAGCGTGCGCACGGTGCGCAACAGATCGATGAAGGGCTTGTGGTCGGTGCCGTAGTGCTTGCAGCGGACCGGGTGCAGGCAACTCACCCTTCGGCAGACAGCGTTGGCGGCGTCCGAGGTGCAGCGCATGTGGAACATATTGGCGGTCGGGCCGCCCAGGTCGCTGACGATCCCGTCGAAACCGGGCCGATGGGCCATGGCCTTGACCTCGCGCACCACGCTGTCCTTGCTGCGGCTGACCACGTCCTTGCCCTGGTGAATGGTCAGGGCGCAGAAGGAGCAGCCGCCCGCGCAGCCGCGGTTGATCATGACGGAGCCCTGGATGCTGCGCAGGGCCGGGATCGGCTCGCGGTAGCAGGGGTGGGCCGCGTAGGCGAAGGGCAGCTCGTGCAGACGGTCCAGCTCGGCGGTGCTCAGGGGGATGGCGGCGGGGTTGGCGACGACCGTGCGGCCGCCGTGTTTCTGGGTGAGGGCCAGGCCGCAGTGGGGGTTGCTCTGCTGGTACATCAGCAGGGTCAGGCGGTTGAAGGCGAGGGGGTCGGCTCGGCACTCGGCCAGGCTGGGCAGGGCCAGGGTCGCGTCGGCCGGCGGGGTCTCCTTGCCGCCCAGCGCGTAGGCGGTGCCCTTGATGTCGCGCACGGAGCGCGCGTCCTCGCCCTGTTCCAGGCGCGCCGCGATCTCGATGAGCTGGTGTTCTCCCATGCCGTAGACCAGCAGGTCGGCCTTGGCTTCCAGCAGGATCGATCCGCGGATCTTGTCCTGCCAGAAGTCGTAGTGGGCGAAGCGGCGCAGGCTGGCTTCGATGCCGCCGACGATGACGGGGACGCCCTTGTAGGCTTGTTTGCAGCGGCTGGTGTAGGGGATTGTGGCCCGGTCGGGGCGCAGGCCGACCTGGCCTCCGGGGGCATAGGCGTCGTTCGTGCGCAGGTGGCGCGCCGCGGTGTAGCGGTTGACCTGGGTGTCCATATTCCCGGCCGTCACGCCGAAGAAGAGCCGTGGCCGGCCGAGCACGCGAAAGGCGTCGACATCGGTCCAGGTGGGCTGGGCGATGATGCCGACCGAGTAGCCATGGGCCTGGAGCCAGCGCCCCACCGAGGCGGCGCCCCACGAAGGGTGGTCCACGTAGGCGTCGCCGGTGACCAGGATGATGTCGAGTTGACGGTGCCCCGCTTCGTCTGCGGTCATCGGGAGAAAGCGGGCCATGGGCTGTCCGGTTCTGGGCGGGAGGCGGGCGCCAGTGGACTAGCCCTGGCGTGGGCCCCTGCCAAGGTGGGTCCCTCGGTTCGCTCGCGTATGATGCGCCCGTGACATCTCCCGCACCAGGTCCCGCGGCCCCGCCCGCTCCGTCTGTCGGGCCGCCGTGGGCCCGCTGGGCCGGGCTCGCCATCCTGTTGTTGGTCCTCGCGGCCTACCTGCCGCTGCTCGGGGCTGGCTACGTCTGGGATGACCAGGACCTGATCCTGAAGAACACGGCGATCACCTCGCTGTCGAATTGGCCCCAGCTCTTCTCGCAGGACCTCTGGGCGGGCACGCCCCTGGCTGGGGATGGCAGCGGCTTCTACCGCCCGCTGGTGGCGCTCTCCCTGGCCTTTGACCACGCCCTCGCGCCGGGCTCGGCGGCCTTCGCTCACGCCCACTCCCTGGCCTGGCACCTGTTGGCCTGCTTGCTGCTGTGGTGCCTGCTGCGTCGCAGCGTTGGCGTGGTGGGGGCGGCGGCTGGACTGCCCCTCTTCGCCCTCCACCCGGTCCAGACGGAAGCGGTCGCGTGGATCAGCGCCCGCAACGACCCGATGGCGGCGGCCCTGCTCTTTGGAGCGCTCCTCCTGCTCGATCGCGACCGACCCAGCCCAGGGGCCCTGCTGGGGGGCGCTGTGTTGCTCCTGGCCGCGCTGCTGGCCAAGGAGAGCGCCCTGCTCGCGCCGGCGATGTTGGCCCTGGTGGCCGTCGCGCGCACGGGACGGCCCGGTCGCCTGCGCTCTCATCTCGCGGTGCTGCTGGCCCTCTGCATCTACGCCGCGCTGCGCACCTGGGCGGGGGTCGCCCTGCCTCCTCGGGCAGACCTGCTTCATATTGAAGCGGCCGCGCCGCCGGCCTTGGCTCATTTTGCCCAGGACGTGCTCTGGC
>JAADHA010000201.1 GCA_013152105.1 Oligoflexia bacterium
TTGATTTGGAAGAAGCCCAGCCGGAGCAGCCCCAGCAGCACGGCCGTACAGGCCACCGTCCCCAGCACCAGGGACCGGCTGTAGGTGCGGTCTGGCAACAGGAATTGCAGGACCATCACGACCACCAGCACCACCGCGGCGGCACGGGTGACGCCGTTGGCGATCCGCACCGAGCTGGTCATGCGGTCCGGGTCGTAGAGGCCGACCTGGCGCATGACGATCAGCCAGACCAGCGCCAGGGCGATGCCGCTGGGCATGAAGGGATTGGGCAGCCACAGATCCGCCCAGGAGACGGGGAAGATCATCTCGAGGTGGGGCTTGTACCAGGTCCACAATTCGTGGCCGGTCCACAGGCCCATGGACACCGCGAGCAGGTCGAGGCTCAGCACCACGGCCTTGAGCAGGCCGACACGTGCCAACGCTTACTCCAATGCGGACGAGGTTCCCTGCGCGCCGCCGGAGACCACGTTCCGGTAGACCGCCGAGCCCGCGACGAAGGGAGCGAGGACCCCGGAGACCTCGCGGAAGAAGCGGCTGGCGTTGGTGATGGTGCGGGTCGGAACTACCACGATATCTCCACGCTGCAGCGACACGAGCTGGTCCATCTGACCCTTGGCGAAGATGGCGTCCACATCGACCGTGTAGAGGTGAGGATCATCGACTCCACCCCGCACCAGCAGCACGTTGCTGGTCCGCGAATACTGGTTGATTCCACCGGCTCGGGTCAGGGCTTCGAGGATGGTCATCTCGTTGCTGAGCTGCAGCACCGATGGTTGCGCGACCTCGCCGAAGATGAAGACCTTTTGGTTCTGCAATTCCAGGATGTTCACCGCCACCTGGGGATCGGTGTAGTACTGACTGATCGAGGTGGTCAGCAGGTCGCGGATCTCGGTGTAGGTCTTTCCGTCGACCGGAACTGTACCAATCAGGGGAAAACTGATGGTGCCGTCTGGAGCGACCGTGACGTCCATGCTGAGGTCGTCGTGGCGCCACACAGCGATTGAGATTCGGTCACCGGGGCCGATCTGGAATTGCTCGGGCGTGGGAACCTGGCGTATCGAGATGTCGGCGTCAGCGATGTTTTCGAGGTGTCCCAACCGGGGACCACAGGCGCTCAGGCCGAGGAGGAGCAGCAGCAGCAGCAGCGTGCGAGGCATCGAGGGTCCTGCGATTGGGGGGCCGATGCAACTAGGGAAGCACGGCCTTCAGGGAATCGCCAGGGCTTGGTATCGCGCCTGGGCACTTCGGGCGAGGTTGCGATGGGCGCACCAGTCCGGCTATATGGCTCAACATCAAGCACCGTGGGCAGCTCTTTCGCGGCCTGCGGTATAGCCGCATCCAGGCGTCTTCTCTCTGCTGTCGCGCTTGACACGATCGCTTGCCTCGGAACGCCCCTGTGGAACTGCTGACCCTGTACAACGCACTCCTCCGTCGCAAGTGGATCATCATCCAGTCGGTGGTGCTCTTCACGCTGGCTGGCGTGCTGCTCGCGCTCCTGCTGCCCAAGAATTTTCGGACCAGCAGCCGAGTCCTGGTCAGCACCAGCGACTCCTCGCTCTCGATCCTCAACGATCTGGGCCTGGGCGAGATCGCCGCGGGTCTCTCGAACACCGACGACATCGAGAACAAGATCTCCCTGGCCACCACGCGGCCCGTCCTCGACGAAGTCATCTGGCGGCTTCAACTCCGAGACGACGCCGGCAAGCTCTATTCATCAGACGAACTGCTGGTGGCGGGGACCTTTGGTGAGCTCGAGGCCAAGCCCAACATCTCCGTGACCCAGCAACAGGGGACGGACCTGCTGGTCTTCGAGGCCATGGCCGGGGACCCCGAGGAGGCGCGCCTGTTGGCCGACACGACGGTGGATGTGGCCATCTCGGCTAGCCAGCAGCGGGCCCGCCAGGACACCCGAAACGCGCGGCTGTTCATCGAAGAGCAGCTTGTGGTGGTGCGGTCGGAATTCGACCGGGCCTTGCAGCAGATCGCGGACGCCCAGGCAAGGCAGCAGGTCATCGACCTGGACAGCGAACTCAAGGCAGCGATCGCGCGCTTGTCCGAGCTGATGCTCGCCTACGAAGACAACACCGCCGCGATTGAGGAGACGCGCGCCAAGCTCGCCAAGCAGCGGGCCTACCAGGGCCGTGAGTCGGTCACCCAGGTCGCTGCCACGACGACGGCGCAGAATCACGAGGTGGCCCAACTCCAGGATCGCCTGGCTGATCTGCGTCAGGAACGCGACCAGGAACTGACACAGAAGACACCAGAGCACCCCGACATCAAGGAGCTCGACACCCTTATCGCCCAGACCGAGAAAGACCTCGGCACGGCGTTGCAGTCCCAGCACGTGATGGACCCTGGGGTACAGGCCCTGGAATCCCAGCTCGCAGGACTGGTGCAAAAGGGCGTGGCCATTGATCAGTCGATGCAGCAGACCACCGCCGAGTTCGGCACCTATCCCGACAAGATTCGGCAGATGACGCAGCTCAAGATGGCCGCGGACGCCGCCGAGACCGTCTACAAGTCCCTGGAAGAACAGAACTATCAAATCGGCGTGGCCGAGTCCATGCTGGTCAGCGATATGCAGTTGGTGGAACCCGCGCTGGTGCCTGATCGGCAGTACAGCCCGAAGTTGCTGGTCAACACCATCCTGGGCCTGCTGGCCGGTGGTGTCTTCGGTCTGGGCCTGGCCTTTCTCTTCGAATACGTCGACGACACCGTGCGGACCCCAGAAGAACTGGGGCTGGTGTGGGAGATCCCCAAGCTGGGCGTTGTGCCCAAGTTCAAGCTGACGGGTGAAAGCCGGGTCATCGATCACCTGGCGACGACCCATCCCATCGCCGAAGCCTATCGCACCATCCGAAACGGCTTGATGTACGCGTCGCTGGACAAGCCGCTGCGGCTCATCGCGGTGACCTCCGCGGTTCCCAACGAAGGCAAGAGCACCTTCACCATCAACATGGGGATCAGCTTCGCAAGCGAAGGCAAGCATGTGCTCATCGTTGATTGCGACCTGCGGCGTCCTACGCAGCACCGCAACTTTCCCACGGTCTCCAACCACCGGGGGCTGACAGATGTGCTCACTGGAAAGATCACCGTGGCCGAAGCGGTGCAGGAGACCGGCGTCGCCAACCTCGCGATCCTCAGCAGTGGTCCGACGCCCGCCGACCCGGCACGGCTCATCGAGAGCCTGCGGCTACGACAGCTCCTGCTGGACCTGCGCAAGCAGTACGACGTGGTCATCGTGGACACGCCTCCCTGCCTGGTCGTCAACGACTCCATCGTGATCGGGCGGGCGGTGGATGGTTTGATCGTCGTGGTCGAGAGCGGCAGCACCAGTCGCAAATTGGTCGCCGAGATGCGCAATCGCTTCGATGCCAGCGGCCTTGAGCCGACGGGGATCGTGCTCAACAAGCTGGACTTCGTCACGGGTGGCTACGGCTACTACTACAAGGCGTACCGGCGCTATGGTGGCGAGGAACATCCCCAGATGCGCACCGATGGCCTTGGCGGCGGTACCGAGTCTGGAGGTGCCGCGTGATCTCGTCCCTGCGTGTTCCAAGCTTGGGCCTTTTGCTCGCCTCGCTGATGGTGGGGTGTGGACCCGATCCACAGACCGTGGCGGACCAACTGCTGTCCGACAACCCGGCCGTACGGGAAGACACCGCCCGACGCGCCCAGAAGTTCAATGACCCGGCGGTGATCCAAGCCTTGATCGCCTCGCTGGACGACGACTCGGAAAAGGTCCGGCTGTACGCCATCGACAGCTTGATCGAGCTGAAGGCGGTGGACGCCGTGCCGCGCCTCGCCGGGTTGATGGTCGATGATTCCTCCGAAGTGGTGCGGCGCAACGCCATCGACGCGATCGGGCGCTTGGCCGATCCGGTCGCCGTGCCCGCGCTCGTCACGCTGCTGGAGAGCACGGCGGACACCAAGCCACCGCTCAACGCGATCTGGGCACTGGGCCAGATGGGGGACAATCAAGCCCTCGCTGTCCTGTCCAAGCTTCGGCTGAGCAGCGACCCCTACGTGTCCTACAACGCCAACCAAGCCTTGCGTCGCCTCCGCCCTCCGGAAGACGACGGCTGAACGGGTCGATGTCGTTTTTTGGCGTTCACTCAGCGGGGGGCGTCCC
>JAADHA010000451.1 GCA_013152105.1 Oligoflexia bacterium
CCACCGGTCGCCCGACCCCCATCAGGTAGCGGGGTCGGTCCGCTGGGATGTGGGGCATGGTCGCGTCGAGGATCTCGCACATGGTGTTGTGGCCCTCGCCCACACTCAGTCCGCCGATGGCGTAGCCGTCGAAGTCCAGCGCGGCGACCTGTTCGGCGCTATGACGTCGCAGGTCCGGCCAGAAGCCACCCTGCACGATGCCGAAGAGACTCTGGTCGGGCCGGGTGTGAGCGGCACGACTCCGCGCTTCCCAGCGCGCCGTTCGCTCGACGCTCTGCACGGCGCTGGCTTCATCAATTCCGAAGCCCAGGCACTCGTCGAACACCATGGCGATGTCGGCGCCCAGCGCCTGCTGGATCTCCATGCTGCGCTCGGGGGACAGGAAGGTGCGGTGTCCATCGAGTTCGTAGGCAAACTCGACCCCTCTCTCGGTGACCGAGCTCTTCTTCAGGCTGAAGACCTGAAAGCCCCCCGAGTCCGTGAGGATCGGGAGCGGGACGTCCATGAAGGTGTGCAAGCCTCCGTGGCGCTGCACGATCTTCTCGCCGGGCCGCTGGGACAGGTGGTAGGTGTTGGCCAGGATGATCTGACTGTTGGTCGATGACAGGAGCGCTGGCGGCAAGGCCCGGAGGGCGCCCTGGGTACCCACTGGCATGAAGACGGGCGTACGCACCGTGCCGCGCGCCAGTGTGAGCGTTGTGGCGCGGGCCGCACCGGCGGTGGCGTCGATGTTGAAAGGGAAGCGATACATGATGTGGACATATCCGTTGGTGGCCGCTCTAACAGGAACTTGCGGGCTCCTTGGGCGCCTTGGGGGGCCGGCCAGGGCCCTCGTCCTTCGCCTGATCGCGCCCCCGCTGCGGAGTCCAGCGTTGCTCTTGCCAGTCCGGCAGGTTTAGGATTCCGACCGACCACATCGCGACCGCACAGCGGCCATCCCTTGCCGGGCCTCATCTTCCGGCCTACCCGTCGCTGAATGACGGTCCAGCGGAGCCCCGAGCTGATCCCGCGCCCTCCCCCTTTCCCTCCTGGGACCAAGCTGTCTGAGCACTACAGTGTGGAGGGGCTGGTGCGCCTGTCCGAGGGGCGCATGTTTTATCTGGCGAACGACGACCGGCCAGATCGACCGCAGAAATTCTGCTGGGAGTGCGGCTGTGATGACACGCCCCGCGCCGCGGCAAGCTGTGTGCGCTGTGGTGCCAATCTCGGTCCGCGCCGGTTCTTGATCTCGGTGCGCTGGGAAACCAGCGGCTATGAACCGTACGCGGCCTTCTTCGACAAGCAGCTCGAGCATCCGGGCTTGGTGTCTCCGATCGACCTGTTCTTCCAGGACGGCGTCCTCTGCTCGGTCACGCCTTGGAAGGGCGAGAGCCTGATGCTGGATGAAGGCTCGCCCCTGGCGATGTCCCAGGTCATGGGGCTCGCACAGCGGGCGGCAGGAATGCTGGCGTTCCTCCAGGCGAATGGGGTGCGGCTCGCGGCGCTCGGCCGCGCGAACTTCCTGGTCTGCCGGGACGGTCAGTACGTGCTCTTCGACCCCGAGGTCGCCCAGGTCTACGACGGCCCTGTACCCGACGCCCACCGCAGCATCGAGGTCGCCCATCTGGGTGCCATCATGCGCCGGTACACGCCGGTGACCGCCTTGGATGTTCACGACTTCTTCATGGCCGCCGAAGAGGGCGCCTATGCCAGCCCCTTCGCCTTTGGTCGTGCGCTCGAGGACCTGTTGGCCGGCGACATCTCGGAACCCTCGGTGATGGTCGGTGCGATGAGCGATGTCGGCCTCTGCCGCGTGCTCAACGAAGACAACTGGGGTTGGATTGCACTCCAGCCTGGCATCCATCTCTTCGTGGTAGCGGACGGCATGGGCGGTCACGAAGCCGGTGAAGTCGCCAGCGAGATGGCGGTGGCCACGATCTGCCACGTGGCCCGTGAGCGGATGCGCAACCTCCCTGATCCCAGCGACGAGATGCTGGAGAACATCCTGGACGAAGCGTTCCAGACGGCCAACAACACCATCAAGGACCACTCGATCCGGATGGGCAATGACATGGGGACGACCCTGGTCGCTGCACTGGTTCGGGACGATCGCCTGGCCCTGGTGGCCAACGTCGGGGACTCACGTGGCTACCTCCTGCGGCAGCAGGTGCTGCACCAGATCTCACGAGACCACAGCCTGGTTGCCCGCATGGTCGAGCAGAACCGACTGACGGCAGAAGAAGCGCGGAATCACCCCCACAGCAACATCCTGCTGCGCACCGTTGGAACCGAGCGCGACGTGGAGATCGACATCTTCAGGGTGGAACTGGAGCCTGGGGACCAGATCTTCCTGAACAGCGATGGATTGTGGGGCGAAGTCGAGGACGAAGACATCGAAGCGATCCTGAACCACTACCCCGACCCCAGGGTGAGCTGTCGGGAGCTGGTGCGCGCGGCCCATCATGGCGGTGGACGCGACAACATCACCGTGCTGGTCATCCAGACGCCGTCAGGCTGACGCGCGGGCAGGCTGGATCAGGACCCCAGCAGCGGGGCCAACACCGACTCGAGCTGGGCTTCGAAGTCGTCGCCCATGGGACGGCCGACGGCGAACACATAGCCATCGCCGTCCACGACCAGGGTCACGGGAGCATCGTGGATTCCGTAGCGGCTGAACACGACCCGGAATTCATCGAACAGGACGGGGAAGGCCAGATCCTGCTGTGCCATCCACGCCGAGACCGAGGCCACGCCGTGGGAGTCCGCCATCACGCCGATCACGACCAGGTCGTCGTGCTTCTGGTCCAGGCGCGAGAGCTGCTTCAGGACATCGTCACCAGCGCCGCGTTCGAAGAAATGCACCACAACGGCGGACTGAGGGTGTGGGGCGCCGAGCCCGGTGAAGTCGAAGAGGGCGACATCGGTGTCTCCAGCGACGGACATCGCCACGCTGCTGTTGATTGCGGGCAGCGCGAAGGCGCGTGCTGCTGCACCGACCGGTACCGCGGCGGCCGCGGGAGTCGCCAGGGCCGCGCCGAGGATGAGGATCGGGTAGAGCATGGTGGCCTCGTCGCCAGTGAGTGTCCGCGTGGTCACGGCGGGGCGGGGACCACCCCCGGAGTGTATCCGATGCCACAGCCGCCCGTCGTGCGTGCCCTGGCGCTGGCCTGTCGCGACGCGGGAGGGCGGGCCTTTGTCGTGGGCGGCAGCGTCAGGGACGGGCTGCTTGGACTGCCCGTGAAGGACGTCGACATCGAGGTGCATGGCATCGATGGGACCACCCTGGAGGGGCTCCTTCGCCGACTGGGTCGGGTCAACCAGGTTGGTCGCAGCTTTGGCGTGTACAAGCTGACCGTCAAAGGGCAGACCGTGGATGTCAGCATTCCGCGGCGGGACAGCAAGGTCGGCGCCGGGCACCGTGGGATCGCGGTCGTGGGCGATCCCCAGATGGGGCTGGTCGCCGCTACGCGCCGCCGGGATCTCACCATCAACGCGATGCTCCTCGATCCGCTGACCGGCGCGCTCTGTGACCCCTTTGGTGGACAAGCAGACCTGGCCCAAAAACGTCTGCGCGCGGTCGATCCGGCGACTTTCCTCGAGGACCCGCTCCGCGCCCTGCGCGTGGTGCAGTTCGCGGGGCGTCTTGCCTTTGAACCAGACGAACAGCTTGTGGCCTTGTGCCGCGCCGCGCCGCTGAAAGAGCTGCCTGCCGAGCGGGTCATGGCAGAGGTCGAGAAGCTGTTGTTGGGCGCACGCCGTCCCTCTCTGGGGCTGGGCGTCGCGCGGCGTACCGGTGTGCTGGAGCGCATTCTGCCTGGGGTAGCGGCTTGTCCGGCTGAGACCGTGGACGCCGCGATCGATCGGGCGGCCGGTATCCGCGCCGAGGCGGGGCCTGCCCCACGTCCCCTGGCCCTGATGCTCGCGACGCTGCTCCACGGACTGGACCCGGCCTTGGCCGAGCTTGCCCTGGACCGACTCCGCGTCCACAGCCGATCGCGATACCCCCTTCGGGTCCGGGTCCTGGGGGCCATCGCCGGCTGGGCGGCCATCGCGGAGGGGCCAGACGACACCTGCCTGCGCGCCCTGGCCGAGCACGAGGATCTCGGGCTGTTGTGCCGGGTCGCCTGGGCAGTGAGCGGTGCCTTGTCATCTCCCGCTTTGCGGCGCGCGCGGCAGCTTGGGGTGGACTCGGCACCCCTTCCCATCCTGGTTCGCGGTCGAGACCTGCACCAATTGGGGATCCTGCCTGGCCCCAAGATGGGCGAATTGCTGGCCAACTTGCGACGCGCCCAGGTCGAGGGCAGGGTCCAAGATCAGGCCCAGGCGCTTCGCCTTGCAGCAGAACTGCTTGCGGGCAATCCATCACTTGACGAGGAGCCCTCATGAGGCTTGTCATCTCCCGCTTTGCGGCGCGCGCGGCAGCTTGGGGTGGACTC
>JAADHA010000214.1 GCA_013152105.1 Oligoflexia bacterium
GGGCTCGATCAGGGTGTTGGCTGATCCTGGCGTGGGCGTCGCCGAGATCGTCCAGTCGACCGCGCATTCATCGGTATCGTAGCCGTCCTGCACCCGCTGGAGGGTGTCGCCGTCGCTGGGTTTCACCGCCAGTGATGTCGCGATCTCGCCGGAGTCGTCCGTCCACTCGTCGTCGTTGGGGCTTCCGTAGACCACCGTGTCCGCGGTACCCGGGCCACAGTGCTTGAGCTGCAAGCGGTCGGAGTTGGAGGACGCGGCGCCCATGTCCATGCTGACGACCAGATCGACGTTCTCGGCGCCCTTCTCGCCAACCACCAGGTACTGCCCGGGATCGATGCTGCTCAAGGCGCTGATGTCGATGGTCTTGGTGTTGCTTGGAGACGTGCCGTACTGCAGGCTCCAGCCATCCAGCGAGACCGTGTCCACGCCGACGTTGTACAGCTCGACCCACTCGGGATCCTCTTCCTTGGCGCCTTCTGGCTTGGCCGGGTTGGGGATGAATTCGTTGAGCTTGATGTCGTCCATGCCAGGGCAGTCGCCCTCGCCGCTGGTCGCGTTGCTGGCACCTGGCGAGGGGTACTCGAAGGCCACCAGGTCGACCGCGCAGTCGTTGCTGTCGGCGCCATCCGGATCGCGACCCAGGCTCCAGCCCTGGGCCGGCTTGGGTGCGAGGGTGTCCAGGACCCCGTCTTCGTTGGTCCAGCCCAGGTCATTGGTGCCGCCATAGGCCATCAGGTCGACGGTTGTGGACCCGCACCACAGTTCGACCGTGTCGATGCTGGTCGAGTCATTTCCCAGGTCCAAGCTGACGACGATGTCGGCTTCGGGGACTTCGGTCTCTCCGAGTACCAGGAAGTCGCCGGCGGCGACCGAGGTGTCCGAGTCGAGGGTGACGGTAGAGCTTGTGGTGTCCGACTTGCGAGCCACGAGCTGCCAACCGGACAGGTCGGCCGAGGTGCCACCGCTGTTGACCAGCTCGACCCACTCGTAGCCGCTGTCGCCCCCCTTGCTGTCCGGGTCGACCATGATCTCGTTGAGCCGGATCTGGTCCATGGCGGAGCAGTCCGCGGTGCCGCCGGTGCCGGTGTCGGTGCCGCCGTCGGCGACGTTCTCGGCCCCTGGCGTCGGCGAGCTGGACTCGACGAAGTCCAGGCTGTTGTCATCGCTGTCGGTGCAGTCTGGCAGCCGCGCCAGGGTGTGTCCTTCGGCGACATCGATGGCGAATTCAACGCCCACACCGCCGCTGTCATCGACCAGGCTGTTGGTGTTGGGAGAGTCGTAGAGCACCGTGTCGACCACGGCCCCCAGGTCGTCCAGCAGGCGCACGCCATCGGTCGCACTGCCGCCGTTCTGCATGGTGCCGGACAGGGTGTAGGTGCTACCCGCGCCGATCAGCAGGTGTTCCCCCGGCGAGATGGACAGGGCCGGAAAGTCGAAGATATTGGAGAAGCTGGACCCACCGGCTTCGACGCTCCAGCCGGCCAGGTCGATGGGGCGAGAGGTTGGGTTGCACAGCTCGATCCACTCGGCGCCCGAGTCGCCACCGCTGCTGGCTGGATCGTAGAGCAGCTCGTTGAGGACGACATCTCCGGCCAAGGCGGAGCGCAGACCGAGCAGTACGAGGAGCATCGCGGAACCTCCTGGATCCCGACCGCTGGACTTGAGGTCATTCGCGGTCAGGTCGTGGGCTGGGTCGCACCTTAGCCGCTGAGGCCCGATCCGCGATCAGATCCTGCGGCTGGCGCCCGGTGGAATGCCGGGAGACAGGGGATCGACACCGTTGTTGAAGGGCGTGGGGAAGGCGCCCAGTTCGCAGTGCCAGGGCCCTTTGCGGGTCACCGTGAAGCGGCGCCACTTGTGGTCAGCGCCGGGGTCGCGGGCGCTGAGGATCGCGACCACACTGGACACCGGCGGTCCGTCGACGAAGCCGTCGATGATGTGGTCTACCCACGGCTGCGAGCGTGGATCGATCGTCACGCGCAGGGGCTTTCCGACCGCCAGCGCGCCGTCGAGTGCGGCCGACAAGGCGGCGATTGTCTGACCCTTTTGCAGGCTCTTGAGTACCGTCTGCCGCATCACGCCACCTCTTCACGCTACGCTTGGCATGCGGCCACTGGGCCCGCCTGTCAAGGCTGAGCTATCACGTCGGAAGCACCGCCGCTCGCGACCGACCATGCGAGCCAGACCGGATAGTGATCACATTCCTTCCATTGGACCCGAAGCACCGTGGCCGAAGTCACCACCACCATCGTCTCACCCAACCGCCGGCAGATCCACATCCGCCGTGCTCGCCTGGCCTGCGAATCGGGGAACGAGTCTGGGCAGAGCTGGATGGTCGACCACGATGTCGTGCAGATCGGCGCCCTGAAGAGCGGTGACGTGGTGCTCACCGACCCCACCGTCAGTCGGCGCCACGCCGAGATCCTGCGCACGCCCTCGGGGATCCTCTTGCGGGACCTGGGCTCGACCAATGGGACCTTCGTCGGGCCAGTCAAGATCAAGGAAGTCTTCCTGGTGCCCGAGACCCGTTTTCGCTGCGGTCGGACCGAACTGGTCTTCACGCCTGAAGACGAAGTCATCGACGTGACCCCGTCGGTCTTGGACCACTTCGAGGGCCTGGTCGGCTCCAGCATCGCCATGCGCGAGGTCTTCGGCATCCTCGAGCGCATCGCGCCGACCGACCTGACCGTGCTGATCGCTGGCGAGACGGGGACGGGCAAGGAACTGGCCAGTCGTGCGGTCCACGCGCGCAGTCGGCGCTCTCGTGGTCCCTTTGTGGTCTTCGACTGTGGCGCGGCGCCTGACAATTTGATCGAGAGCGAGCTGTTCGGCCACAACCGCGGCGCCTTCACCGGCGCCGTTGACGCCCGCCCAGGGGTCTTCGAGCTGGCGGACGGTGGCACCATCTTCCTCGACGAGGTCGGCGAGCTCCCCCTGGAACTCCAGCCCAAGCTGCTGCGCGTCCTCGAACAGCGGGAAGTCCGTCGCATCGGCGCCAGCGTCACCAAGAGCGTCGATGTCCGCATCGTGTGCGCCACCAACCGCACGCTACGAGAAGAGGTCGACGCTGGCCGCTTTCGCGATGACCTGTACTACCGCCTGGCCGTCGTCGAGTTGAACCTGCCGCCGCTGCGTTCGCGGATCTCCGACCTGCCCTTGTTGTGCGAGCACCTGCTGGGTCGAGCCGACCACAACCACGGCGTCATCGAGCTCTCGGACCAGGTCCAGGCGATCTTCCAGGCCTACCACTGGCCGGGAAACGTGCGCGAGCTGAACAATGTGCTCGAGCGCGCCATTCCGTTCAGCGAAGGCGACCGGGTCACCATCGACGCGCTGCCCCAGGCCTTGCGGGCGGCGGGCAAGACGCGCCGCATCCAGGCCAAGGCCCTCGGGACGCTCAGCGCCCAGGTCGCGGCCGCCACGGATCGGGGCGGCCAGTTCGCCGAGCGGCCCTTCAAGGACGCCAAGGACCAGATCATCGAAGCCTTCGAGCGCGAGTACCTGCTGGACCTGCTGGAACGGCACCAGGGCAACGTCAGCAAGGCGGCCCGCGCCGCGGACATGGACCGCAAGTCCATCACCCGCCTGATGAAGAAGCACGGGATTGGGCGGCCGAGCTAGGCCATCGTAGCGCTCGGAAGTTCCTGACCACCCAAGAATGCGTCGTGCGCGTGCAATGCGGGCGCGAAGCGACCGCCGAGCGGTCTCAACGTCTCGATGTCTGGGGTGCGCCGATCGAGACACTGGGGGGTCATCACGCAAGGAACGGGTGCACTTGGCAGTGGGCAAGGCGCAGATCTCGCCAGATCTGGATGGCGAACTGCTAAGATGCGAGCGATCTCAACGTCTCACGAGGACCGTATGTCTGCACAGAGTTTCAGCCCTCGGTCGACGAACTCGACCGGGTTGGCACCGCCCAGCGTCGACGGCGGCGGCGGCCTCCGGTCCCAGACGCGGTACGGCAACAGCTTCCTCCAGCAACGACTGGCCGGGCCCCAGGGCATGCAAGAGGGCCCCGATCCCGCGGCAGGAGGCGTGCGGGCCGATGCGCCGGCGACCAAGGCTGCCGCGCTGGCCCGCCATGCGCGGAACCGTACGAGGATCGACCGCTTCATCCG
>JAADHA010000398.1 GCA_013152105.1 Oligoflexia bacterium
CGTGGAGATCCCGACCTGGTAGTGCAGGTCCCGATCCCGGGCAGCCTCGACCAGCTCGAGCGCCACGCTCACCGCCCGCAGCGCATCGTCCTGGTGAGCACCGGGTGGCAAGCCAAAGGCCATCACCAGGGTGGTGCCATCCACGTCCACCAGCAGGTTGTCGAGGGTGCCACCGGTGCGGGCCAGCGCCTGGCCTGCGTGGTTTGCCAGGTCTTTGGTCAAGTCATGCTGTTGAGACGCGTGGGGGTCCAGCGTGGGGTAGCACAGGAAGACCGCGGTCACCGTCCGCAGCTCGGCCATCCACTCGGTGTGACCGGCAGACATACGGTTGAGCACGCCCTGTGGGATGTACGGGCGCAGTCGGTCGGCCAGGTTCGGGGCGCTGAGGTCCAGCGGGGGCTGAGATGTCGGTGGCGGGGCGTATTTGAGGACGGCCGTCGCACAGCGCGCGTCGAGGCAGACGGCGCCTTCGGCCAGAGCCGTGGCCCCCGGGGGCAGCGTCAGCATCGCCGCCGCCTGTGCCGACAGCACGGTGGAACCGGGGGGAGCGAGGCGCTCGGCTTGGCTGACCTGGCGCATGGCGGGACCGGCCGCGACGCAGCGTCGATGACCGTCCCCCGCGCGCAGATCCAGCACGCTGAGCGGGCCCGCACCCAGTCCGATGCGCAGGTGCAGCGTGTGGTCGGGGTAGGCGATCCAGCCGTCGAGGGCCTGCTGCGAACGCAAGGCACAGGCCAAGGCTCGCTGGAGCTGCATCTTCAGCAGGGCCGAGTCCGGAGCCACCCAGACCGCGACGACGGCATCGCCGGCGAAGTGGATGACATCTCCGCCGCTGCGCTGCACGCATTCGACCAGGCGTCCCAGACACCGGTCGAGTACTTCCGCCAGGCGCTCCACGCCGCTGGGTCCTGCGTCCTGGAGCGCAGCGCACAGCCGCGTGAAACCCGTGAGGTCGGCGCTCATCGTGGCCGCCAGCAGCCGCTCGACGGACCCTTCGGGCTTGGGGGCGCCTTGGCTTGCGAGACGCTGGGTCAGCCGCCGCGGCAGGTACGCCGCGAGTGAACCGATTGGAACGGGCTTCCGCACGGACGCCGCCAGACCCGGAGGAGAGAGGCCGCGCGTGGGACGACGGCGGCCTTGTCTCAACTATACCCTGCGCTTTGCGGTGCCAGCCGGCCAAGCCAGAGTGCGGACACTCACGCCCCTGTTGTGCCGAAGGGCTCACGGCTGGCTCAGCCCCATCCACACAGGGCTCGCCGTGAGTTCACCCTGAGAACACCCAGGACGCCTTGGCGAAGATCCCCCAGCTCGGGTCGGCCTGGAACTGTGAGCCAGCCCCGAGGTAGATCGCGCGACCCGGCGTTGGTTCCCAGGCGACCAGGGCCTCGCCCGTCGTCAGGTTCGCGAAGGTGTCGCGGTCAATCAGCAGACGGGCCCACACGGACCGACTGGCGAATGCCTGGGCTTTGAAGCGAGCGGTCCACCCGTCGTAGACCTTGGCGCCATGCTGGGCTTCGTCGAAGCGCTCCCAGGCCAGCTCGGCGTTCAGCTCCAGCCAGGAGGCGGGCTGCAAGTTGGGACCTACGCTGACCCAGGTCTGCTGTCCCAGCCGCGGATCCTCGGGATCGTAGAGGATCGCCTGGCCCGCTCCGGCGAAGGCATTGAGACCCAGCCAGCGGCTGAACTGGCCGCCAAAACCGCCATCCACGCGCTGGTAGGTAAACAGATCGTCCAGGTACAGTTCATTGTCGTATTGGTACTCGACATATGTGAATACACCGTTGCCCCAGGTCCATGAGATGTTGGGCTGCAGGTACAACTCGCGCAACCGTCCGTCGGTGTGCCAGTAGGCATCGGTGTCGATCATCCGCAGCCTGATGCGTCGCACCAGCTTGCCGTTTGGAAACAGCAGGAATCCAGATTGAAGCGAACTTCCAACACGATCGGCGTAGGTGAGGAAGCCATTCTCGGCGCGAAAGTCGGGGCCGATGAGCTGAGCGTCAGCGTTTGCAAAGAAGTGCTCGCTCTCGTAGTTCGCGGTCAGCGCCGCCGCTGGACCGACCATTTCGCTGCCGTCCGACAGGCTGGTGTACGACGCCGCCCCCGCAGTCTCCACCACAAAGCGGTCGGACACCCGAATCCGGGCATCAGCCCCTGCGACCCGATTTGCCAGGTGGGCACCCGTGCCCACAGCGCCCAGGACGGTCTTGTCGCTAAAGAAGGTACCCAAATACCCATCACTTCCCAGCGATGCGCGGCCGCGAAGCAGGGTGTCCACCGCATCATGTCCGGCCAGGTCCGTGTCCGTCCAGCCCCCGCCCTCGGACACTGAACCCGCGGGGCTCCGGTCCCAGACATTTAGCGCCGCCAGCGCCCAGCCGCCATGCGCCGCGGTCGCCCGTAGGCCAGCGCCGGGCGCCACCATGGAGCGCGTGTAGACGATGTCGCCCAGGGGGGAGTCGAACCACTCCTGGCCTTCCAGGAAGAACGGCCGCTTCTCGTCGTAGTAGAGCGCGTAGCGTCGGTTGATGGCGATTTGGGCCTCGTCGGACTCGACCTGGCTGAAGTCCGGGTTCAGCGTGGCCATTACGCTGTCGGCAGGGGTCGGTGCCCACTGGACGGTCAGACCGGGCGAGACGCCCGCGACCCCGAAGCGGCTGTCGTCAGCGCCCTGGTCCGTCCAGCCGAAGGTCAGCTCGGGCGTGATGTCCAGACCCACCGTCCGGTCGAGCAGACCGGGGCCGTTCAAGACCGCCTCTTGGACCATCAGGCCCTGGACCTCGGGGTCGATCACCGGCCAGGAGCTCTTCTCGGCGGTGGCCGCGCGCTTGCGGAAGGCCAGGAAACCCAGGCGTTGTACCTTCCTTTCGTGTCGGATGCTGCGCCAAGGGATCGCAATCTCGACCAGGTAGCCCTGGTCGGTGCGGCGGCCCATCGACTGCCAGCGGGTGTCCCAGGAGAAGTCCTCTCCACTGCTGGCCGTGGCCACGCCGTCCGCTTGAAGACCCAAGGGGTTCACGATGAAGACATAGGCGCGCTGGGCCTTTGCACCCAGGTCCAGGTAGAAGCCGACGAAGTCGTCATCGAAGCGCGTGTCCCGGCGGCCCACGGTCGCCCGCACCCGCTGTGGCTCGGGGTCGCTCACCTCGATGAGAAGGTAGAGGGCGTGGTCATCGCTCAGCAGGCGGACCTGGGTATCGCCAACCGGCTGCTGCCCCGGGACCGGACTGAAGGTCAGGAAAGGTCCAGTCCGAGCGGCATCTTCCCAGGCAGCTTCGTCGGCCCGGCCGTCGATCACGATCTCGGCCTGGGCCACGCGGGGCAGGTCCATATTGGGGGTCAGGGGCATGGGCGCAGCTATCCAATGGCGGCATCGAGTGCTTGCGCCAGGGTCGCTTCTGGGGCGCTCAGTCGCAGTCGTTGCAGTCCTCGTCAATGCCGGAGCCACGCCAGAGCATCACCGAAATCCGCCGAAAGCTGTTGGCGCTCAGATGGCGCTCAGATGGCGCTCAGATGGCGCGTACCCACCAGCTTCCGGCTCGTTGCTCGAATTCGACCCGGTCCTGCATCTTCAGGATGGGCGCGATGTAGTTGGCGAAGCGGCCCCGGTAGCCTCGGCGCAGGCCGTACCAGCCGCCCATCGGGTTCTCACTGCTGCGCCCCCAGGCTTCGACCGTGTCCGGCTTGGGGTCATTGCCCTCTTCGCAGCTTCCAAGCGGAAGCCAGCCCCCGTGCGCGACCAGCATCTTGTACAGGTCATCGACGGCCTGCAGGTGGTAGCGCAGCCACGTCTTCTTGACCTGGATGCGGACCGTGGGCGGTACCGATTCTGGCTCGAACCAGGCAAGGTAGTCGCTGGTACCAGGGGGGGTGGTCAAGCGCCACGGGGATGCCTCGGTTGCAGTTTCGTTCATCGGGATGCTCCGGCCTGAGCCTGCAACGTAGCGCGTGCCCGACAACTCGGAGCAGAGACGAGCATCTCGAGGACCATCCCCCGCTCGCAAATGATAGACGGCGCCACACCCCCAGATCTGAGCCCACGATGACCGACCCCGGCCTCGACACGCCTCCAGCCAGCCATCCAGACACGAAACCCGAAGG
>JAADHA010000606.1:0-4768 GCA_013152105.1 Oligoflexia bacterium
AGGTTGGCGCTGGTGTAGAAGTTGCCGGCGCTGTTGGTGCTCAGGGTGACGCTCTGCCCGTTGGCATCGGTCACGAAGACGCTCGCGCCGCTGGACTTGCCCGATCCGCCGATGTCGGTGAAGACCGTACCGGCGATCGAGAAGCTGCCACCCTCGTCCTCGCCCCCGCCGCCGCCGCTGTGGCAGGGCTGGCAGTTGGCGCCCGGCAGCATGGTGCCGCCCTCGCCGCCGCAGCTCCCGGCGGTGCATGCCTCGTTGGCGTTGTTGCAGCTTCCACCGTTGGAGGCGATGCCACCGCCGCCGCCGCCGCCCTCACCGCCGGTGCCCTCTGCGAGCGGGGCGCCTTCGCCGCCGCCTCCGAAGAGGCTGCCGCCTTCATCGTATTCGCAGCCGGTCAGGGTGGCGATCAGGGCGAGCAGCGCGAGCTTCCGATGGGTCCGCATGAAGTCTCCGGGGGGCGGGAGGTGACGCCATGAGTATAAGCAAGGCCCATGCCAGGTCTGACGAGGGAGTAGGGACGACCGAGGACCCAGGCGCCATCGCGCTTTCCGCCCTCGACCGCGGCGGTGAATCGGCAGGCTTCACCCGCCCGGCGACAGATTTCTGCCGACCCGGCCCTGCTGGTCCGTGAACTCAGCCCTTCGCAGCCCCCAGCCGCCAGCGCAGCCCCACCCAGCCCCAGGCGTCGACATAGCCCAGATCGACCGGGCTCTCGGCTGCGGCCGCGCCAACGCTGGCGAACAGGCTCAGATCGTGGCCCAGGTCGCGGTCGACCTGCAGGCGGGCCAGCCCGGTCCGGGCGTAGGCCGAGGCCAGCTCGTCCTCGCCGGCCAGACGCAGACGCCCCATGGCTCCCGCCGAGAGGGTCCAACGGGACACGGCGACCGCTCCCCGAAAGCTCAGCCGATGCTGGACGAAGCCGCCGCCGCTGAGGGCATCGGCGTCGTCGGAGTAGTCCGACCACGGCGTGTACAGCGGCTGCACATCGTGCTCGGCCTCGCCCTGGAGCGCCCAGCTCAGCCGGTACTCGAGGGCCCCAGTCCAGGCTCCACTGGCCAGGTTGAGGCGGCTCAAACCTCGGATCTGCGTGCCGGGCCTGCCCTCGGAACCGATGCCGTGGGCCTGATTCCCCTGCCCGCCCAGGCCGAGGTCGAGCGAGAGCGGGCCCTGGCCCTTCAAGCCCAGTACCAACCCGGCGTGGGCCTCGCTGAAGCTCTCGGCGGGCGCATCCAGATAGCGCCGGTCCACCGCGCCAAGCTCGGGGGTCAGGCTGAAGTGCTGGCGGTCGATCCGGACGCGGGCCAGCAATTCGCCTCGCCCGTTCACGCCCAGGGCCCACATCGGGTACCACTGGGCTTTGTAGTTACCGGCGACATCGACATCGACACCCTCGGCCACCGGCCCCGACCAGCCCACGGCGGCCCGACCATCCAACGACGATGCCTCGCCCTCTGGCACGTAGGCCCAGGTGCCACCACCCGCAGTGAACCAGGGCCCGGTGGCGGCCCCAAACCGGATCTGGCCGTCCAAGGCGCCCACCGCGGCGGGCTCGACCCTGCCCTCCCAGGCCGTGGGGAGGAGGATCGTGCTCTCGGGGGCGGCGCGCACTCCGGCCAGGGTGGTGATCTGGGCCTGGGGAGCGGCCAGCGCGGGGGACAGGCAGAGCAGGGCGAGGGGAAGCATCATGGCTCCGAGGGGGATGTCTGGGTCTGGCGAGCACGGGCGAGGAGGGCGGCGGCGCGGTCACGCAAGGCCCACAGGGTGTCGGCACGAGCGGCGGCGGCGTCGGCAGCGGCGAGCAGGGTCTGAACATCGACCTGGGTCGAGAAGCCGACCACCCCGCCAGGGTCAGAGGCGGCACGCAGCGCGGCGGCCTTGAGGCGGTTGGCGCGGGACTCGGACTCGGAGGCGGTGGCGTCGTGGGCGGCGGCCACCATGACGGCGACGGCCTGGTTCTCGATGTCCAGGATCATGTCTGCGGCGAGGTCGGGGCTCCCCAGGCCTGCGGCGGCCGTGAGCGCGTTGTCGAGCAGGTCCAGGCGAGTAAGCAGCGGTCCAAGCCATCGGTCGAGCAGGTCACGCGCCTGGGACGCGACCTGTCCCTCGGCGGTGGCTGCGGAGAGGGCTGCCACGGCGGCCTCGCGCTGCTTGGTCGTCGCCGTCTGATCGTCGGGTGCGAGACGGCTGGCCAAGCGCTCGGCCTGCTCGCGGTAGGCGGCCATCAGCTCGGCGATGTCCCGACGACGAGCCCCCTCGGCCCGAGCGTGCGCGACCGCGGCGGCAGCGGCGGCGACCGCGTCCTGCTGGCGCAGCAGGTCCTCGTCCACCGCCTGAGCACGCGCCGGCAGCGACCCAGCGAGAAGCAGCCCCGCCAGGAGCAGCCCGATGGACAAGCCTGGCCTCACCCCTCGATCCTGTACTTCTTGACCTTGTAGCGAAGCGCCGTGCGCTCGATTCCCAGGCTGGCGGCGGCGCGGGCCTTGACCCCGTCGTGGCGAGCCAGGGCGCGCCGCAGCGCTCGCTCTTCCAGCCCCTCCAGCCACCCGGTGAGGTCGAAATCGCCGCTGGGGATGGCGACGCTGTCCGTGTGGCGCCCGGCGTCGGCCAGCTCTTCGGGGAGATCGGCCAACTCGACCACGTCACCCACGCAGAGCACGGCCAGGCGGTCGGCCAGGTGGAGCAGCTCGCGCACATTGCCCGGCCACTTCCAAGCAAGCAAGGCGCTGATGGCGTCGCTGGAGAGACGCGGCACGCTGCGGCCGACCTGGGCGCAGGCCTTTCGCAGCCCGCCCCCGAAGAGCAGCAGCACGTCGTCGGCGCGCGCCCGCAGCGGCGGCAGGTTCACGGGGATCACGTTGATGCGGTAGTAGAGGTCCTGCCGGAAGTCGCCCTGGCGCAGATCGCGGTGGGTGGCGGCCACGACGCGGACATCGACCTTGCGGTCGCGCGTCTCGCCGACACGCCGGATGGTGCCCTCTTGGAGGACGCGCAGCAGGCGCACCTGGGCGGCAGGGCTCAGCTCGCCGATCTCGTCGAGGAAGAGGGTTCCGCGGTGCGCGCTCTCAACCAGACCGACGCGGTCCCGGTCGGCGCCGGTGTAGCTGCCGCGTGCCGCGCCGAACAGCTCGGCCTCGACCAGGCCATCGGGAATGGCCCCGCAATTGACCGGTACAAAGGCGGAGTCTCGTCGTGGCGAGCGCTGGTGGACCCGGCGGGCGAACAGCTCCTTGCCGGTGCCGCTCTCGCCAGTGATGAGGACAGTCATGTCGGTGCCGGCGGCGCGGTCGGCGGCGTTCAGGGCCCGCTGCAAGGCGGCGGATCGCCCCACGATGTGCTCGGGACCGCCGTCTCTTCCCGCCGCGACCCGGGCCAGGGTGCGCTGGGCGACGGCGTTGCGAACCTGGATGAGCAGGCCCGGCAGGTGCAGCGGCTTGGTGGCAAAGCCAAAGGCGCCGGCCTGGGTGGCCTCGACCGCGCGCTCGATGGTGGCGTAGGCGGTCACGATGATGACCGGCAGCGTCGGGTCAGCGGCACGACAGCCGCGCAGCAAGGCGATGCCGTCCATGCCGTCCATGCGTAGATCGGTGATGACCAGGGCCACGTCGTCGTCTCGCAGAGCAGCCAGGACGGGCTCGGGCGAGGTGAACACCCGGGGCGTGTAGCCGTGGTCCTCGAGCAGCTCGCCGAGGGCCTCGGCGCTGGCCTTGTGGTCGTCGACCACGAAGATCGTGGCGGGCTGGGCGGGCTCGGCGGTGCTGGGGCTCATGGTGCCTTCGGGGGCTGGGCTGGGAGACTCAAGCGAAAGGTAGTGGGCTTCGAGATGTGCAGGTCCAGGCTGCCACCGAGGACATGCGCGACGCGACGCGCGTGGGGCAGGCCCAGGCCTGTACCCGTGGCCCGGGTCGTGTGGAACCAGGAAAACACGTGGTCCACCTGTTCTTCCGGGATGCCGCCGCCGTTGTCGCGGATGTCGAGCTGGAAGCCGCCCGGAACCCGCCTTGTGTCGAGATCGAGTCGCGTGGCGCCGGCTTGGTGGGCATTGCGGAAGAGGTTGCGCAGGATCTCGGCCAGCAGCGCGCGGTCTGTCTGGAGACTGAGGCCGGAGGTCTGCAAGGTGATCTCGGGCAGCTCGGCGGCGACGGCCTGGACGAGGTCGAACAGGTCGACAACCGCAGGCTCGGCGACCAGCGGCCGGGTGAGGTTGCGCAGCCGCTGCACGATCGCCGCGAGCTCGCCGAGCTGTTGGCGCACGCGGTCCACGACCTTGGTGCGCCGGCCCGGGTCGTCGAGGGTGGCCAGGCGCTCGACCGAGAGGCTGATCGCGTTGAGGGGGTTGCCGACTTCATGGGCGATCTCGGCGGCCATCCGGGTGAGCTGCGCAAGCTCGTGCTGGTGGCCAGCCAGCAGCTCGGCGTCGCGCTCTCGGATGGCGATCAGCAGTTTCTGGCCGGCGGCCGAGACCTGGCGGACCTCGCGCACCCCGTACTCGCCCAGGACCGAGGGCGGCGCGCCAGGCCGAGCGGCCGCCAGCTCGCGACCCAGGCGACGCAGCGGTCCCGAGACCAGGGCCGCCAGGACAGCGCCAAGCAGCCCCGCCATCGCCGCCGAGGCGACCGCCGCCCACAACTGCGTGCGCTCCAGCGCGTCGACCGCTCCCAGCGTCTTGCCGCTTCCCTCCACCGCAACCACCCAGCCCGGGTGGCCGGTGAGCGGGTGGTAGGCGGTCTTGTAGAGGTCGCCTTGCTGGTCACGGTAGAGCGGACCGGCC
>JAADHA010000606.1:4774-7233 GCA_013152105.1 Oligoflexia bacterium
GCCGCCGCCTTGGCGACCAGGTCGGTCTCGGCGGCCGCCGGCAGCCACTGGCCGCCGTTTCCAACGACGAGCCCACGCGGCCCCAACAGCGCGATCGCGCGCAGCTCACCGCCCTCTCCCAGCGTGTCGATGCGCTGCTTCAGCTCGACCTCGCTGCGCTCACCCCCCATCGCCACCAACAGCTCGACCGGCAGGTCACCGATGGCCGCGTCCGCCTGGCCTGCCTGCGCCAGAAGCTGGTCGGCGAGCGCGGACTCGATCGCGACCCGCGCCCCCTCGGCCGACAGGCGGGCCATCAGCAGCGCCGTCGCCACCGTCGCCACCAGGATGGCCAGCCAGGTCAAGACCCAGGTCGGCCAGCCACGGCCGCCTGCCGCGCTGGAAACAGGGCTCGCATCGGGCGCCATGCGGTCGACTAACCACTCGACTCGAGAAAACGGGTGGTGGTCCAGTTTAGCTGCGTAGGTCTTGGGATCGGAAGCTGAGCATCTCGCCCATGGTCCAGACGTGGTCCGTGAGGCCAGCAGCTATGAAGGGGGTAGTGGGTCGACCGTGCCGCTTGGTCAAGGTCCGGTGGGGACGACACAGGTGGTAGTAGGCGAGGGTCAGGTCGAGCTGTCGCAGGTGGTTGTCCACGCACTTGGAGAACCGGTAGGTCTTGCGGTTGCACCTGGCGTCCATGTGGCGGATCGTGCCGTTGTTCCGCTCCACGTACGATGTGTTGATCTTGCTGCTCACGATTGACTCGGCCAGGATGGCCTTCACCTCCTCATGGTCGCCGAAGACGACTTTGCGGGTCACCTTTGCGACCCGCGACCGCTTGTACTGCTTGACCACTTGGACGTAGCGCAGGTCCGGCGGCGGCACGAGACGCGGGTGCGGCGGTCTACCAGGACCCGGTTTGCGCGGTGGATGGACGAGCGTGCCGTAGACCTGCAGTAGGGCGCTCGTGTACTGCTCCAACTGGTCGGAAGAGAAGAGGGCCGGCATGCAAGCGGTGACTCGTTTCACCTCCTCGAGCAGGCTGACGGCGTGGGGCTGGGTCCGCTTGCCAACGACGGAGGCGAGGACGACCTTGTTGACGGCATCGAAGGCGATCCAGATCCAGGCGTCGCCGAGTTCCCCTCGCAGCGTCTCGAAGGCATCCAGGTTCTTCTCCTTCTTGCCAACGAACGACCACATCTCGTCGAGTTGGCACTCGGAGACGACGGCATCTGTCATGAGGGCGTGGCTGACCTTTCGGGTGTGCTCGGCCGCCTTGGCCAGGACGAGCAGGACCGTCTTCTTGTCGACATTCTGGATTCGCGCCGTAGACGAGACACCGACCCCTTCGGCGAGAGACTTCGCAATGGTCCCGAAGACGCCATCGGAGAGGTGAGTGTGATGGAGAGCGGTGCCTTTCCGCGGACCACTCCGCGGAAGCTGTGAGGATAGAGAGGCCGTGAGGATGCCTTCCGGGTCGATCAAGACGCCCGCAGCTCCGTGAGCGGACACGGCGCCCCGTAGTGCCTCGCCCGCCCGTACTCGGCGGTCCAGAGCCGCCCTGCGCGCTCGTTCGTACAGAACCTGCGGTAGATCTTCGTCCGTGAAGAATGTGTCGTGGCGACTCCGAGGGAAGTTCAAGGTCACGGCTACCGTGAGCGGAGCCCCCTTTTTCCGACGCCAACCTTCTCTACGATTCTCTCCACTGTTCGGCGCGAGCAATCCACCTGGTACAGGTCCAGAATCTCCTTGCGAAGTTGTTCTCCCGACAGCGTGGGCTGTTCCAGCTTCCGCTGCACGACAAAGGTGACGATCTCCTGGTTGAGGGCGATGAGGGGAGGCCGGCCCTTGGCTGAACCCAACAGGGCCGAGTACCCCCGCTCCATGAAGGCGCGTTTGAGCCGGTAGAAGTACTCCCGAGAGAAGCAGAACTGACGGCAAGCCTCAGCGACCGAAGTCTCTTCGGCCATCGCCGCGCGGAGCATCTCGTAGCGTACCTGGGCCAGGTCTCTGGGGTCGAAGAAGTCAGACGCCCCAAACAGCGGGTGCGTCACGCTTTCGGCCCTCCCGTTCAACAGCCCCTGACTCCTCAAGAAGTCGACTCTCGGCGTGTCCTTCATCGGGTTGCTCCTCCGTGGTGCTTCTATTACGCGGAAGAGGAGTGTCAACTCCTTTTGACGTTTTAGACCGCGATACGGCCCGGATCGGGTCAGATCTCGCGATGGTGTGGGGGCATTACGTCATAAGTCATTGACACTCGTGTCGTGGAGAAACCTCGATACCGGTGCCCATACAGTGCTTTCCAGGCCCTGATCGGTGCGCTACATGCTGGTCCGGGTCAAGTTAGATGCACGTCGCTACTTCTCCCCCACGACCAGAAAACGCGGGCACCGGTCATTGTCTGCGACAATGTCCGGTGCGCTCTTTCTGGCGGGGGGAGGACAAGCCCTCCCCCCGCATCGGCGGCGACACGCCGC
>JAADHA010000606.1:7252-8773 GCA_013152105.1 Oligoflexia bacterium
GGGCGCCTTTGGCGCCTGGCCTGGCGTGAACTTGTACCCCAGAGTGTCCGCTGGAAGGCCGCGGTTTGATCGGTGCCAAAAACGCGTAACGCCATGGGGGGGTCATCCGTCCCTGGTGTGAAGGACGGCACGAAGCCCTCGGGCCGACTTCCTCACAACAAGGAACGTCACCATGAACACCCAAGACATCCAGAAGGCCATCCTCGCCGGAGTCATCGCCACCGCCGCCATGAGCGCAGTCGCCGCCATGGCCCCGCTGATGGGCATGCCTCCGATGAACCCCGCCGCCATGCTGGCCTCGCAGATGGGCGGGTCCATCGCGCTGGGCTGGGCAGCCCACTTCATGATCGGCATCATCCTGGCCCTCGCCTTCGCGCTGGTCCTGCGCTCCCGCCTGCCCGGTCCGGCCCCGGTCAAGGGCGCCCTCTTCGCCATCGCGCCCTGGCTGATGGCTCAGCTCGTGATGATGCCGATGATGGGCATGGGGCTGTTCTCCGGCTCGGCCCTGATGGCGGGCGGCAGCCTGATGGGACACCTGGTCTTCGGCAGCGTCCTGGGTCTGGTCTACCGTCCCTCCCAGGCGGGTGCGACCACCTACGCCTGAGCTATGCAGGCAGCATGCCGCAAAATGAGCCGCTGAACGAGCGCGAGTTGCTCGCCCGCCTCAAGGCGAGAGACCGCGCCGCCTGGAACCAGGTGCTGTCCGAACACGGGCCGCGCCTGGTCGGCTTCGCGACCCGCATGCTGGGTGACCCCGGCCGAGCCGAGGATGTCGTACAAAACGCGCTTTTGGGCGTGATGCAGTCCATCGACCGCTTCGAGGGACGCAGCAGCATCAAGAGCTGGCTCTTCCGAGCCGTCCACAACCGCGCCATCGACGACCTGCGCCGCGCATCCCGCTACGTCGAGCTTCCGCAGGAAGACGCCAGCGCCAGCGCCTCCGCCTCCGCCTTCGGGGCCAACGGCCGGTGGCTGGAGCCCGTCGCCGCCTGGCGCCTGGACGAGCGCGTCGACGCCCACCGCATGCTGGCCATCGTCCGCGACGAGATCGACGCCTTGCCCCACGCCCACCGCGAGATCCTCCTGCTCAAGGAGACCCACCAACTCGACACCGCCGAGCTGGCCGAGGCCCTCGGCATCACACCCGGCAACGCCCGCGTCCGTTTACACCGAGCGCGCCAGGCGCTGCGCACCGCCGTCTCCAAGAGGATGGACTGACCATGCCCATGTCCCGCTGCGAAGACGTGATCGCCCGCATCTCCTCCATCCTCGACCACGAAGCCAACACCGTGGCTCGCCTGCGCTTCCACGCCCATCTCGCCATGTGCCAGGACTGTCGCCGCTACTACCAGCAGATGGTCACCGTGCGCGAGGCCGCCGGGCAGGTGCAGCCCGAAGACGTGCCGGCCGACTTCGACCACGTCATGGGCTTCGTGCTCGACCAGCTCGACGTGAAGGAGCCGGGGGAGTCGGGGGAGTCGGGGGAGTCGGGGGAGGGATAGGTTTCGCGCGTGGGAGTGG
>JAADHA010000597.1 GCA_013152105.1 Oligoflexia bacterium
CCCAGGTTGGCGATGCAGGATCGCTCTATGTGATCGCAGACGACCCCAAGGACCCGCTGGTCCTGTTGGCGCGTCGACCCGGGTGGAGCATGCGGCTGATGGCGATTGGGCGCTCGGCCGACTGAGCCGGACCCCAACGCGCTCTGTTAGGCGGCACCAGCCCTTTGCTGGAGAGGGGGGTTCGCGTCCGCCCGCGGCCGGCCCCTTGCGCCGCGTTTCGGCGCCCCGGTTTCGACCGGCGCCGGTGATGCAGACCACCGAGTCCCGGGCCTGTCTCAGACCATGGCCAGGGTGGCGGCGACGGCCTTCTCGATGCCGGTGGCGACGTCAGCGAGCTGGGCGTCTTGCATGAAGGCCGGGGCGGTCACCAGCTTGCGTGCCGGGTCCACCACCACGTCGTGGACGGAGCAGGTCTGGTGGGATCCACCCAAGGCGTTGATGGCAGCGGCGGTGTCGGCGTCTTCGCCGATGGTGACCTTGCCCTGGTGCAAGGCCAGGACCAGGATCGCAGGTGCGATGCAGACCGCGCCGATTGGCTTGTTGGCGGCGCGGAAGTCCTTGAGCACCCGGACCAGGTCCGGCTCGACCGAGCCGTTCGTTCCCTGTACCGCGAAGGTGCTGAGGTTCTTGGCGACGCCGAAGCCGCCCGGCAGGAAGAGGGCGTCGAAGTCCGCGCAGTGCAGCTTGTCCAGGGAGCGGATGTGTCCGCGGGCGATGCGGGCGCTCTCGGCCAACACGTTGCGAGTGGCGCCCTGCTGGGGCGTACCGGCCAGATGGTCGACGACGTGCATCTGGGGCTTGTCCGGGGCGAAGAGCTGGACCTGGGCACCGGCCCGGTTGAGGGTCAACAGCGCGATCACGGACTCGCTGATCTCGGCACCATCGAGGTAGCCGCAGCCGGAGAGGACGACGGCCACGCGTGGGCCTGTGGGGGAACCGGAGAGGTGGGACATATCTAGGCTCCTGTGTGGGTCGCGTCGTGGATCCACTGGGACGGGTCGGTGGTTATTCCGCTCTTCTGCGCTCGCCAAGGCCCGAAAGGCTGACGGATCGCGATAGGCATTGCGCCTCGCAGACAGCAGGAGGAAGGGATGGCGGTGACCGCCCTGGTCTTGGCGGCCGGCATGGGTACGCGCTTGCGCTCGCGCCTGGCCAAGGTGCTCCACCCGGTCCTGGGCCGGCCGATGGTGCGACACGCGGTGCGCTGCTGTCAGGCTGCGGGCATGGATGTCGTCGTGGTGGTGAACCACCAGGAAGACGCCGTACGCGCCGCGCTGGCCGATGACGGTGTCGCCTTCGCGCGCCAGCCTCAGCCAAAGGGGACGGGCGATGCGGTGCGGGCCGCGCTGGCCGATCTCCCCGAAAAGGGGACCGTGCTTGTGATCCCCGGCGATGTGCCGCTGCTGCGCGCGGACACGCTCCGGGCGCTGCTGACGTCCCACGGCGATGGGCTTGTGAGCTGCCTGTCCGTACAGCTTGATGACCCCGCGGCCTACGGCAGGATCGTCCGGGATCGGGGTGAACTCTGCATCGTCGAGGCCGCCGAGTTGTCGGTCGCCGACCGGGCCCGCTATCGCGAGGTGAACACCGGGGTCTATGCCTTCGACCTGGCCTTCTTGCGTCAGACCCTGCCTGGCCTGGCACCCCATCCTCCCAAGGACGAGATCTACCTCACCGATGTCCTGGCCCTGGCCGCCGCTCAGGGCCGGGCGCGAGTGCTGGCTCACGCCGGTGCCGCCGATGAAGTGATGGGGGTCAACGACCGCTGGGCCCTGGCCCAGGCCGAAGCCTCGCTCGGCCAACGCATCAAGCACCGGCTCGCGCTGGCTGGTGTCACCTTCCAGGATCCGGCCAGCACGCGGGTCGAGGTCGATGTCACCCTGGGGCAGGACGTGACCGTCGGGCCGGGCTGCGTGCTTGGGGCCGGAACCCGCCTGGCGCAAGGGGTCTCTGTCGGTCCCCACTGCGTGCTCTCACGGTGCCAGGTCGGTGCAGACGCCACGGTTCACGCCCACAGCGTGATCGAGGGCGCTGTCGTGGCCCCAAAGGCCCAGGTCGGTCCCTTTGCCCGGCTGCGACCGGGCGCGCGACTGGAAGTGGGCGCGCGGGTCGGAAACTTCGTCGAGGTCAAGCAGGCCGTGATCGAGGCTGGGGCCAAGGTCAACCACCTGTCCTACATCGGCGATGCGCGGGTGGGCGCGGCGGCGAACGTCGGCGCGGGAACCATCACCTGCAACTATGACGGCGTCGCCAAGCACCACACCGAGATCGGCGCTGGCGCCTTTATCGGCAGCAACACGGCCTTGGTGGCGCCGGTCCGGGTCGGGGACGGCGCCATCGTGGGTGCGGGCACCGTCGTGGTGCAGGATGTCCCGGCAGATGCGCTGTGCCTGGCCAGGGGACGCCAGACCAACAAGGCGGGCATGGCTCGACGGATCCGGGCTCGAAACGAAGAGCTGGCGCGTCGCGCACAACAGGACGGGTGAACCAGATGCAGAATCCCTTGGCCGGGCTCAATCCCCCGCAGTGCCACGCGGTGGAGACGATCGATGGCCCGCTGCTGATCCTGGCAGGCGCCGGCTCGGGCAAGACCCGCGTCCTGACCCACCGCATCGCGTATATGCTGGATAAAGGCGTCGATCCGCGCAGCATCCTGGCGGTGACCTTCACCAACAAGGCCGCCGCCGAGATGAAGCACCGGGTCGCGGCCTTGGTGGGGGACGTGGCGCGCCGCATTCTGGTCACCACCTTCCACAGCGCCTGCGTGCGCTTCTTGCGTAGTGATATCCAGCACCTGGGCTATCCCCGAAGCTTCGCCATCTACGACACCGATGACCAGCAGCGCCTGGTCAAGGCCATCATGAAGGCCCAGGGTGTGACGGCCAAGGAGTGGACGCCCCGCCGGCTGCGGGGGGCGATTGACAGGGCCAAGAGCCGAATGATCGACCCCGATGTGTTGGCCGAAGAGCTGCGGCGCGACCTGGGCAACCCCACGGTGCGGGTCTATCGCAGCTACCAGGCCGCGCTCAAGGCGGCGGGGGCGGTGGACTTCAACGATCTGCTCAACCTGGTGGTGGATCTGTGGCGGGGGCACCCCGATGTGTTGGCCCGCTACCAGCGGCGCTTTCGCTTCGTCATGGTCGACGAATACCAAGACACGAACCGCGCCCAGTACGAGCTGATCCGGCTGCTGATGCGGCGCCCCGTGGGGGACTCCCGCAACATCGCGGTGGTGGGCGATGACGACCAGAGCATCTACGCCTTCCGAGGTGCCGACCTCCGCAATATCCTGGACTTCGAGCGCGACTTTCCCGACGCCACCGTGGTGCGCCTGGAACAGAATTACCGCTCGACCGGCAACATCCTGGCCGCCGCCCACGCGGTCGTCTCCAAGAACAGCGGTCGCATGGACAAGACCCTGTGGACCGACAAGGGGGACGGGCAGCCCCTGCGCTTGATCACCGTCCAGGACGACAACGCCCAGGCCGAGACGGTGATCAACGAGATCCGGGCCCTGGTGCGCGACGGCCGCTATCGCTGGGGCGACTGCGCCATCATCTACCGGACCAACGCCTCGTCTCGACCCTTCGAACAGGTGCTGGTCCGCGCGGGTGTGCCCCACGTTCTGGTCGGAGCGCGAAAGTTCTATGAGCGCCGCGAGGTCCGAGACCTGCTGGGGTATCTCAAGCTGGTCCTCAACCCGGCGGACGACATGGCCTGGGCGCGTGTGGTCAACGTGCCGGCGCGAGGCATCGGGATCAAGACCATGGACACCATTCGCGCCGTCGCGAGCGCCCGAGGTGTGCCCATGTTGGCGGCCACGCGGATCTGGTCCCAGGGCAAGGGCAAGGCGCGCCAGGCGGCGGCTGAACTCTGTCGGCTGGTGGACCACTGGGCCGAGGACGCAACGCAGCTTGCACCGGGGCGGCTGGTCCAGCAGATCGTCGGGCAGACCGGCTACGGCGGGATGCTGAGCCAGGAGGGCACCGAAGAAGCGAGTGGGCGCCTTGAGAATCTCGAAGCCCTGGCCCGTGCGGTCGAGGAGCCCTTCGATGACGCCCAGCTCGTCGATGATCTCTTCGAGGATGCGGCACAG